>DELD01000034.1:564-44648 GCA_002354205.1 Micavibrio sp. UBA2705
AGCGCACAGCATGATTTAGCTGATATATTATGCACCAAGTAAAACACAATTAAGGTCCCCTAATGATAAACGTAAAACTAATACCCGCTTTTACTGATAATTACATTTTCGCCCTCACTTTAAATGACGGTCTCATCGCTGTGGTTGACCCGGGTGAAGCCGCACCAGTATTTGCGTATTTAAAAGAAAACAACCTCGACCTTTCCTATATCATCCTCACCCACCACCATGACGACCATATTGGCGGCACAGAAGAGTTACGCGCAGCCTTCCCTGACGCGCTCGTTATAGGCCATGAAAAAGACGCTAAACGACTACCGCCATTGGACGAAGCAGTAAAAGATGGCGATAAATTCACCATTGGTGACACTGATTTTGATGTCATTGAAACCGCAGGACACACCATCGGCCATATATGTTACCACCTCCCGCAAGAACACATTTTATTCGTCGGTGACACTTTATTTGTTATGGGCTGCGGGCGATTATTTGAAGGCAGCGCGGCGCAAATGTATGAATCTCTCACCAAACTATGTGCGCTTGATGATGACACACAAATTTACTGTGCGCATGAATATAGCCTCGCCAATGCAACCTTCGCGCTGCACGCCTTCCCCGATAATGAAGAAGTCAAAAGTGCGCATTTCTTTGTCGAAGCATTATGCGAAGACGGTATCCCTACTGTACCAACAACGCTTAAAGCCGAAAAGCTGAGCAATCCGTTTTTATTGGCAAAAGACGTTGATGAATTTGCAAAATTGCGCAGTGAAAAAGATAATTTCTAGGCACGCCCCACCATGACAATCAGAAGTACGCAATTTGATGACATTTATTTTTCTGCGGAAGATGGCGTCGCGGAAACAGAATATGTTTTCATGCGCGGCAATAACCTGCCTGCCGCATGGGAAAACAAACCATATTTCACCATTTGTGAGACGGGCTTTGGTACGGGGCTGAACTTCCTTGTCGCATGGGAATTATTTGAACAAACAGCAGCTAAAAAAAATCAGCAGCTTCACTTTATCTCATTTGAAAAATACCCACTTACCCCCGAAACAATAAATAAAGCCCTCAGCCCATGGGCGCAGCGTTTCGGCGCAAAGTTAGACGCCCTATGTGAACATTACCCACTACGCGTTTCTGGCTGGCATCGCCTAGACATTACGCCAAACATCACCCTAACCCTCGTTTTTGATGACATTAATAACGCGATCACAGGGTTAGATACTCCCGTTGACGCATGGTTTTTGGATGGTTTTGCCCCATCAAAAAATCCAGAAATGTGGCAAGACACATTATTTAACGCCATGAAACGCTGTGCCCTACAGGATACAACAGCCGCCACCTTCACCGCAGCAGGCTTCGTCAAACGCGCCCTAGCTGAGCATGGCTTTAGCGTTGAAAAACAGGAAGGATTTGGCCGCAAACGTGAAATGCTGACCGCGACTTTTGACAGCCCCAGCGACAGGCAGCCAGTGAAAATAAATCCTCCGCAAAAAATTGCCATTATCGGCGGCGGGCTTGGTGGCTGCGCAGCGGCTTATTACCTACAGAAATATGGGCATGACGTTGAGATCTTTGAAAAAGAACCGCGCATCGCCACCAAAGCATCAGGCAATGCGCGCGGCCTATACAACCCCCGCTTTCGCAAACAATATGACCCCGAAGCGGTGTTTTACTCAAGCGGTTATGCTGCGTCTTACCGCCTGTTTAAATCCCTTGGTGATACGATTGATTTTATGCCCTGCGGCGCGCTGCATTTAATCAACAGCCCGCTGAAAGAAGACCGTTTTCCTGCATTACTCAATAGTTGGAACTGGCACCAAGACCATATGGAGTGGATTGATAAATCCCGCAGCGCAGATATTTGCGGTATCCCCTTAGAGCATGATGCAATTTACCTTGCCGATTCTGGCGTCGTCTCGCCGGTGAAATTATGCAGCGTCCTTAGCCAAGATGTCACCGTCCATATCGGCATTGATTATCATGACATTGACCTGACGCCCTATGACGCGGTAGTGTATGCCGTTGGGGCGGCCTTTAAGAGCATTCCGCTTATCAGCGAGATTGATATGCATACCGTGCGCGGACAGATTACATCGCTTGATATGCAAGGACGTGATTTCCCCTTAAAAACAGTGCTGTGTTATGGCGGCTATATGACACCAACATATAAAAATACGCTCACTTGCGGCTCAACATTTCAGCGCTGGCTTTATGATACCGCGCGCGACCCGCTTGACGACCAAGAAAACCTTGAAAAACTCAATGAGGTTCTCCCCCCAAACAGCCACCAAACGGCGCTACAAATTGGCGGCGGCAGAGCAGAGCTGAGAACCGCGTCGCGCGACCATGTCCCCGCGATTGGGCAAATTAATAAAAATAGCTACATTACAACCGCCCATGGTTCAAACGGCCTGCTTTCTAGCATAATGGGGGCTATTATTCTGGCTGAAAAAATCAGCTATAATCAAATAACCGTCATGCCACAAACCAGCCTAGACAAACTAAATCCATACCGTTTTAAAAAGCTGTAAACCGCTAAAACAATATAAAATTGTATCTAAAATTCCTTCGCCGTACAGACTGCTTATGGTACAATTTATTAACTGGGGATAGTAAAAATGCAAAAAATAAAACAGTGGTTTAAGCAAGAAGACGGCGCATCCGCCGTAGAATATGCACTAATGAGCGCCTTAGCCGTTGTTATCTTTGGCGGCGCATTCGCCCTGTTCTCTGACATGCTACTTGATTTCTTCACCAACTTTATTGACAACATTAATCCTTTTTAGTGCACAAATATCACCTTAATACTGCATTGAACGCTATGATTTTGAATTATATTTCGCTATAAAGTCAAAATGGATTTCCTGCAAACAACATCTCTGCTGAATATGCCCCTCAACGCAACTATGCTTTGGGCGATGATCATTGCTGTATGCATCATCAGTGCGGCCTTGATACCGCCTGCACGCATATTAGCCCTTAAGCTTGGCTATGTTGACCAACCGGGCGGGCGCAAAATACACAATGCGCCGACACCGCCCATTGGCGGCTTTGTTATTTTTACACTTTTTTTACTCATTCATGGCCTGTTGTTTCAGTTCACGCCGCAAATCATAAGCCTTTATGTCGCGCTTATTTTACTGCTCATCACAGGGCTAATTGATGATAAAAAGCCCGTGCGCGCGTCGGTAAAGTTCTTCATTCATTTTGCCGCTGCGGCAATTATCGTCCTTAGCGGCGGCGCAGAACTAGAAAACATGGGTAACCTTCTTGGCCTTGGAGAATGGCATTTGGGCTGGTTTGCGCCGATCTTCTCTATCGCCTGCATCGTCTACTTAATTAACGCCATTAATATGATGGACGGTATTGACGGCCTTGCTGGCGGCAAAAGCCTTGTTATCCTTGGCTGGCTCATCGCCGCTGCTTTATTACATCAACAATTTGAAACCGCGCTACATATTGGCCTGCTTGGCGCAACGCTGTCTGGCTTTTTGTTCTATAATATGCGGCACCCCTTGCGAGATAAGGCATGTATCTTTCTTGGAGATACTGGTTCAATGGCGCTTGGTCTGATTATTGGCTGGTTCTGTATTCATATGGCGCAAGGCGAAAATGCCCTATTTCAGCCCATATCCATCGCATGGATAATCGCTCTGCCGATCATTGATGCTTTTGGCTTGTTTGTTATGCGCATCTATGAAGGTCGCCACCCTTTTTCACCTGATTTACGTCATTTCCATCATCACTTTATCAATGCAGGTTTCCCTGTTGGACAATCAACTTTTATCATTCTTTCTCTCTCTACCGCGCTTGGCGCTATTGGTTTTTGTGCCAGTATTTTCCACTGGCCAGAACCATTAATGACAGCCATTTGGATCGGCCTCTGGATAGGACACGCTATATTAGTAATAAAGTCCGAATGCTTTGTACGCTTGTTGACCCATATATTTCATTTAGGACAGAGGAAGCAACCATGAAAATTGCTTATTTAGTGACGCGGCTAGACGAATTTGGCGGCGTACAAATCCATATCAGAGATTTAACCACATGGCTTAAAAACCAAGGGCATGAGCCTCTGGTTTATTCTGGCTGGCCGGGCATTATATCTGACCACATTAAGGCAATGGGCACGCCATATTACGAAATTAAGAATATGGGGCGCCCTATTAAGCCCATCAAGGATATAAAATCCGTGCTTGAACTCCGCCGTTACTTAAAAAAGCACAAACCACATATTCTATCATGCCATTCATCCAAAGCGGGCATCATCGGCCGCCTTGCCGCCATTGGTCTGCAAACAAAAGTGATTTTTACCGCACATGGCTGGGCATTCACAGAAGGCGTATCAAAATCGCAGCGTATATTGTATAAATGGATAGAAAAATGCGCTGCGCCATTTTGCAGCAAAATTATTACGGTCAGTGAGTATGATCGTAACTTAGCCTTACAACACAAAATATCTGCGCCTGATAAAATCATCGCCATCCACAATGGGATGCCCGCCCGTCCCGCACCTGAACGCGGCGCTGCCAATGATACAGAAGCCCCCGTAAAATTAATTATGGTTGCGCGTTTTTGTCCGCAAAAAGACCACACGACCCTGCTGTACGCCTTAAAAAGTATAGAAAACCAAAACTGGCATTTAAGCCTTGCCGGTAATGGCGATAGCCTGCCCATACAGGAGCTTGCGGCAACGCTTGGCCTTGGTGAGCGCATTGATTTTCTTGGTGAACGCGACGATGTGCCGGAGCTGTTAGAAAGCCATGACGTATTCCTACTCATCACCCATTGGGAAGGTTTTCCACGTTCGATTATTGAGGCTATGCGCGCAAAACTGCCGAGCATTGCAACAAATGTTGCTGGCAACAGCGAATCTATCGCCGATAACATCACTGGAATTTTGACCCCGCACGAAGATATCTCTGCGACCGCAGCGGCAATATCCGATCTAGTACAGGACAGTGATAAACGTTTGAAAATGGGCGAAAACGCGCGTAAAAATTATGAAGATGAATTTACATTCCTGCATATGGCGCAAAAGAATCTGGCGCTTTATAAAGACGTAACGGGCTCATAAACTTTGATCGCGCTTTAATATTCAAGGTTCTCAAGATACGACACCACATTATCATATTCAATCTTAATGGAATCAAGGCTTGCCCTGCGGTCGGATTTATTCGCCACTAACAGCTCTTCGGCATCTTGCAATTGTGTTACCAAATGCTGTGCACCAATCATCATGCAGCAGCCCTTAAAGCCATGCGAAATCTCGACCCATTCTTTGCTCTCGCCGCCGCGACACGTACCCTCAAGTTTACGCAAGAAATCACCCCCCTGCATTTTGAACATATTAACGAAATTACCGACCTCAACTTGGCTGCCAATAAAGCCTTTAATAAGTTTTAAGTCGACAGGCGGCGTAGCCTCATTCTTTGTTAGAACATCTTGGTGACGCTGCGATAACGGCGTGGCTGAAAAGTCAATCCACGTTGAAAGCACTTCTTTTAAATGCTGTATTTCAACAGGCTTCGCGATATAAGCATCCATCCCCGCTTCAAAGCACTTCTCTTCAGCGCCCTTCATCGCATCGGCGGTCATTGCCAAAATAGGAATACGGCTTTTGCCATTCTTTTCTAAATCACGAATTTCGCGCGTTGTTTCATAACCGTTTTTAAGCGGCATATGGCAATCCATAAGAATCAAATCAAAATCACCTGTTTTATAATCCGCAAGTACAACTTGGCCATTTTCAGCGACTTTAAAATGCGTAATTCCTATATGGTTTAATAAACGCACAACGTAATGCTGGTTTAAAACAACATCCTCAGCGACCAACAGCCGCACTTCATCAGCCTTAAAACGCATCCCTACGCCATCGCTTGGTATAGACACACTAAACACGCTGTTAATTGCCGGCGTAATAACGTCCTTGTTACTAGAAATCTGCAATGGAATTTTAAACCAGAACAAAGAACCAAGGCCGAATGTACTGCGCACGCCAATTTCTCCGCCCATCATTTGCACAAGGTCTCTTGTAATTGTCAGGCCAAGCCCTGTACCGCCAAAACGTCGCGTGATTGTATCATCAGCCTGTCGGAATTTTTCAAATATTGCACCAACTTTATCTTCGGATATACCGATACCATTATCTTTAACAGCAACGCTTAATTCAACATTACCGCCGCCAATGACAGTGTAATCGACCTCAATTTGCACCAAGCCTGATACCGTATCATCAGC
This sequence comes from Micavibrio sp. UBA2705, assembly GCA_002354205.1. Lineage (GTDB taxonomy): Bacteria > Pseudomonadota > Alphaproteobacteria > Micavibrionales > Micavibrionaceae > UBA2705. Next base: position 6,811 of record DELD01000034.1, read on the forward strand.
CGCTGCGCCATCAACATCGTCCTGTGTGTTATAAGGGTCTTTAATATATTTAATTGCATTACCGACAAGATTGGTCAAAATTTGATTGAGGCGCAAGCTATCGCCACGCACGATGGGCACGCCTTCATTCACATAGTTACACGTCAAGGACACCCCTTTTTGGCTCGCCACAGGGCGCATAGAGCCTACCAAATTATCAATCAAATCTTTGACGTTCACATCTTTATCCTCAAGCGTAAACATGCCTGATTCAATTTTGGAAATATCCAGAATATCATTTACAATATCCAACAAATTCTGCGATGACTTATAAATGACCTTTGACATATCAAGCGTATCTTGGTCTACGCCTTCTGTATCAATAATAAGTTCGGTCATCCCCATAATGCTGTTAAGCGGCGTGCGTAATTCATGCGACATATTCGCCAAAAACTTACTTTTCATACGGTTGGCAGATTCTGCATCTTCGCGCGCCTGCACAATAACATTTTCGCGCTCTTCCATCTTCTTAACCATCAGGTTAAAAGCATCAACCATGCTGCCAAGTTCATCCTCAGCCGTTTTATCAACCTGAATACTGAAATCTTCCCTATCAACAAATTGACGGGCGGCAGCTTCCAAACTTAACACTGGGCGGCTAATAATCGCCTGCAGCTTATTCGCAATGAAATACACGGCAAGCATAACGAATGAGAATACAGCTAAATTAAATAATATTTCCACCAGCAAGTTATTGTTAAATTCGCTCAGATCATAGGAAAGCAGCAAATAGCCGACGCGCTCTTCATCTGAACGCCCTATAGGCGTTACAAAATTAACAACCTGATAGTCACTATGCACTCTACCAATTTCAAGAGTTTGTGAGCAGCTTTGCTGACCCGACTTAGCAAAGGATTTATTCTGATATTTTGCAAAAATCGTATTCGTTAGGTCATAAGCACAGGCAAAACGCACAGATGTTTCAAGGTCTAAGCTTTTCAGTTTTTCTTTCGCTGATATCGGGTCCATAAAGTCCAAAGAGGACACAATGCCCTGCGCAGTAAAGTTCGCAATAATGCCCACACGCTGCTTCGTTTCTCTGACATTAAATAAATAGCTGCCCGTAATACTAATAAGAAGCGCCGCAAGCAAAGTAACAAAAGTCACCCCGACCGTAATCAGAAGTAATTTAGAGCGTATCGAAAGTTTACTAATATTGACCATGCCGCTATTAATCCTACGGAACAAACATTAACAAACATCTTATAATATTTAACTTATAGGGTATATAAAGACTTTAAAAAAAACTTTGCTATTTCCTGTTTATTTCTACTCTGCTATCTTATAGGTGGTAAAAATACGCTAAGCGCATCGGATTTGATATAAAATGAGACTAAGAAGAAACACATTATTAGTGCTTTCTTGCATATTTGCATGTTCCTTGACATGCGCGTCCTCCGCCTATGCGTCCGAACAACTGAATAAAGTAAAAGCCGTTTTTCTGTTTAAATTTTTTGATTATGTTTCATGGCCAGATAACGAAACGGAAACAGACACGTTATGTACCTATGGCCACCATCCTTTTGGTCAGGATTTGCATTACATCGCAAAGATGCGCCAAGCAAAAAAAACCGAAGTCATTGCTCTCTCTTCACTATCCGAAATTGATAAATGTCAAATCCTGTATATTGATAACCCCAAAGACCAAAAAGAGCTCTCTAAAGTCGACATAAAAGAGACCCTCGTTGTTTCAAGCAGCAGGGCTGCAATTAACTATGGCGGGATTATTAGTATGGAAGAGCAATTTGGGCGGGTACAGCTTTATATAAATTTGAAAACTGCACGTGACAAAAAACTAAATATAAGCTCACGCCTCTTGGAAATTTCCGAAGTCATGCGTTAAGAATATTCGCCCTTATCGCACAAGGTCGCACCATCACGACCACCATATACGTTAAAACTTCACCGTAAAGCGCCCATAGGCAGCGCGCCCTGTATCTATCGGGAATGAGTTTATGTTTTTCCTGTTATATTCAGGAAAATAAATATCTTGGTCCAATAAATTCTCGCCATAAAAGGTGATATTCATCTCAGGCAAACGATCAGACAAAGCCAAGGCTTCATTTAAATTCACATTCAAATTCGCACTTACCAAATGATATGCATCGGGCTGCTTATTAACCTCAAGCACAGACGGGTTTGTTGCGCGAATATCCTCAGGCGTGCCAAACCAGCTATCATAAACACCTAATGACCACGCTTCCGCTTTATAGGACACACCAAGTTTTGCCATTAAGTTTGCGGAAAATGTCGGGTCATCAACCCCCGTATCACTTTCACCCTTTTGCCACGAGGCGGAGCCTTCTATTTGCCAACCATCAGAAAACTCAAGCTGCGTTTCAAATTCAACGCCATGAAAGACCTGTTCACCTGTATTGGTAATTAAGGCGCCCGCCCCTGAAGGGTTCGCAGTGCGACCGATAATATCTTCCATACGACTTCTATAACCGCTAAGCGCAGCATAAATCCCGTTATCGCCATAAAACACCTGCCCCTCAAATGTTTCAATGGTCTCAGGGCGCATATTGGTGTTCCCTGTAATAACATTAGGAATAGACAATTCACGTTCAATCGCCGTAGATGAACGGAAAGCCTTACCATACATCGCTTTCACCCCAATATTGCCAAAGGGTTGATAGACCATCGACAAACGCGGCGAAAAATCCGCCTTAAAGGCTTCTGAATCATTTAACTGCAGGCCACCTACAAATTTAAGATGATCATTCGGCATCCACTCTAACTGTCCGTATAAGTTGTGTAGATGCTGCTGATAGTCACGATCCGCGACCACGCCATCTTGATGTTCGGCAAAGCCGCCCCATGATAAAATTAAATCATTACGCAATTGCGTCTGCAAACCAATTTCAGCAATGAGTAAATCATCGCGGTTTTCTTCTGGCGCATCTGTAGTCTCGCCGCCGCGCAGACTGTTATAGGTAAGGTGCGTTTCTACTTTTGTGCTGCCAAATAATTGCTGAGAATAGCCAATATCAACCGTAGCACGCCGCCCATCACTAATAGATTCAGGCAGGCGCGCAAAAATACCTAATGATGATTGGCGCGCACGATCAACAAAAGCCATCGCATTAAAGTTTTTATAATGCCCTTTTACAAAATAACCATAACCATCTTCACGCGTTTTATACGAACCACGCACAGAGTTTTCATCCGTTAGCGTGAATCTCTCGCCATCAACATTCGTAGTTTTAACCGCGCCAGATACTGACCAATCAAGGCCTGAATATGATGCGCTGCCTTCTTGATCTTTACGGCCAAAAGAACCATATGTCGTTGACAGTGTCGCACAAGCATCACAAGCAGGCTTGGAAACAATATTCACCACACCGGCATAAGCATTCGTCCCATATAAGACCGATCCTGGGCCGCGGATAACTTCAATCTGTTCAATGTTGCTTACAGGGTAATGGGTGAACAAGCCATAATTAAGATGACCGCCATAGCTATCGCGCACAGGCCGACCATCGATTAAAAACAATATTCTGTTCGGGTAATGCTGATTGGTTGCGGCGCGTAATGTAAGCGTGTTATTGGGGTTACCCGTACTGTTCAACACCTGCAGACTAGGCACACGATTCAAAACATCATGCAAATTCACCGCGCCATAACGTTCAATATCTTCCGCGGTAACAACGCTCATAATACTCGGCGCTGCGCCCAGAGATTCTGCGCGCTTTGATGCGGCGCTAACCTCAATATTGGCCAAGCCTTCAATATCAAGATTATAAAGATCCTGTATCGACATCTCATGAGCCTGTGCGCTGCCTATAGCAAAGACACAGACGCTTGCAAAAAACGGTAAAAACTTAAAATTCATAGCTGACAACAAACCTCCCCTGATCCTGTAAAATATAGTACATGACACCTTAGAAAAATCTATTGTTTTGTAAAGAAAAGAAAAAATACCCCAAGCTATATCCTACATTGCACCCTTTAGTTGCAGCTCACCATATCCTTGTGGGGATAACTCCGCTGATATATAGACGCTACGCTTGCTGAAAGCCCTGATGCAGATTAGCCTTTTAATAAGGATTCTTAATCATGTCAGTTCTTGGCATATTACACGCGTATCAATCACGGTGCACTACATGGATAAAACAATCATGCCTTCGGCAAAATCATATACAAAAATTTTAATGACCGCTGTTTTGCTCTCTACCTCTTTAACAGGCTGTGGCATCATGGATAAAATATCACAGGCGCTCCCTCCTTTAGATAGCTCTGATAATTACAGCTACCCAGAAGAAGCTGACAGCATTCCCGTCAATAGCTGGGCGAACGCCCCGCAAACAGCGCAAAGTCAAATGCCCGTGCAAATGGCCCCTGTACAAGGCATAAAGGCAACATCTATCGCATCCAACATGAACGAGCCCCTCGGCACAGAAGAAATTCGTCAGCGTTTTGATATCATGGCCCAGCAAATTACAGTGATGCGCCAAGACATGGAGCGCGTCGCGCCTTTATTACAGCGCCTTGCCGTTATGGAAGAATCCATGCGTGAATTAAGTGTTGCACTCAACAGCGCCCATGCAAACAGCGGTAATATACAGCAGCCCGCAAGCCAGCCATACGCTGCGCCATCAAACGTACCAATGGCAACAAACACATTACCGACGCAGGGGGCTTTGCCAAACACCGCCGCACCAATGCCAAGCTATACACCGCCGCAATATGCAGCGCCAGCTGCCGTACAAAAACAGGCCGCCCCCCCGCCTGCATCAACAAGCGTTCAAGACATCCGCTTTGGTAAATATAAAGGCCGTGACCGTATCGTTCTTGACCTAACCAAACCTGCGCAGTTCCGTTACGATCTCGACAACAATGAGAAACTGCTTATCATCGACCTGCCCGATGCATCATGGGGTACACAAATGGCGAAGAAAATCACATCATCCGGCGCTGTCGCAGCATATAACGCACAGCCAGGCCCCAATGGCGGCACGCAGCTTATATTCTCACTCAAGAAAAACGCCCGCGTCACCCAAGCCCGCGCCCTCCCCCCAAACCAGCAATACGGCAACCGTATTTTCATGGATATTGAATAAAGCGTAGAAATCACCAGAACAGCAAAAAGGCCAATTAAATAATTGGCCTTTTTTTATGCATCTTATACATCATGATAAGAAAAATGGTGCGGGCGGGGGGACTTGAACCCCCACTCCCAGAGGGAAACGGATTTTAAGTCCGCAGCGTCTACCGATTCCGCCACGCCCGCACAATTTATAGTCAAATCGGCGCGTAAAACGGTAGTACGCCAATCAGAGGACACATATGTACCTTAAATGAAACGCTGCATCAAGCGTAAAAATTCAATATCATGCATATTTATCCGCGTTTATTTTGCGCATAACAAAAAGGCAGCACAATTAAATGCTGCCTTTCAAATTTTCCGCGTCTAAGCAATATGCCACGTAACTAAGGTATTAAGCTGCATCAAGTACGCGGCTAATCCCGTTCATAAGTTCACGCCCTTTATCACTTAAATAAAGCTCTTTACGGCGGCGTTCTTCTGGCGATACTTTCAGCTCGACAAGCCCGTATGGATTGCCATTTTGTCTATATTTAGACAATGCCCCCACAATACGCGAGACTGTCGAAAGCCCCAAATTCGTTTTCTTAGATAAGGCCGTTAAAGACATGCCTTCATCCATCGCAATCTGCGCCAAACATATGCCATATTGCAATGGAAACTCGCCATCAATCTCACGCAGCATCTGCAGCATATTTAAAAACGTATGGGTTGAACAATCATTGCTGCCATGCTCAACATTATCGCTCTGCTTGTTTAAATCTTCTACGTGCTCTGCAATGCTCATTAAATACGTCCCTATAGTTACATCTTCATTTTTACTCAATATAGAGCAAAATATATTAATAACCATAGTAGCGCTTTAACGCCGCTAAATCACCTTACCCATAGGCATAGAACGCCTAAGTAGAAAGGTTAAATAACTTTACGCCCTGTCAATTCACGCTGTACATAGCCAAAAAAAGCATTTTTTGTTGGCTGTATACTGCCGTTAACATAGAAATTTTCTTCATTGGCAATATACCTATATTTACCAACCGCAACGCGCAGCAAGTCGGGACGTAAAGACATATGGTTTTCGTGTTGGTCATCATATAAATAACTGCTATCAACCACCTCAAGCTTCGCAAAATCGACATTAAAGACGGCAGGGCCTGAAAATACGCAGCGCGTTAACTGCGCTGCGGTAAAATCCGTCGCTGCAAACTCAGCAAATAAAAACTGACAATCCAGAGCATATGAATAAGCCACGCATGACGCGACCATGCAGCATTGTGAAAAATCACAGCCTTCTAACCTTGTCTCACTAAGGTTCGCGCCGGTCAAGTTCGCCCCTTGAAAAGAAACATTGTCAAAAACACCATCATCAAATTCCGCAAATGACAAATCTTGATAAGATAAATCGACATTTATAATGGCTATATTCTCAGCAATAGCATTGCTAATGGCTTGTTTTATTGAGGGCGCTTCGCATTGATATAATACGCAGCCCCCACGGTCTATTATCCGGATAACCTCCGGTGATTTTATACTACTCATTATTTTTCCTCACACATATTAGTTGCGTTCTTGCAACTATCAATTGAATAGAATGGTTAAAATAATATGTCAAGTAATTTTATTGGATTGAAACTTTCACAAAGAAACACTAAGTTATTTAGATCAGTAATTACAAGGCTCGACAAAGGATCATATTTTTCACATGCCCGCAGAAATATTTGATAAGCCATTAGAGCAAGGCATTGCTATCATCAAAAAATTTGCCAATACCCTCCCCCTGCGCCCTGGGGTTTACCGCATGATTAACGAACATGATGATGTGCTTTATGTTGGTAAGGCCAAAGCGCTGCAAAAAAGAGTACTGAGCTACACACAGCCGCAAAGATTAAGCGGGCGCTTGCAGCGCATGGTCGCGCAGACCCGCACTATGGAGTTTATTGAAACCGCATCCGAAGCCGAAGCCTTGCTGTTAGAAGCTAATCTGATAAAAAAACTAAAGCCCAAATATAATATTCTACTGCGTGATGACAAATCATTCCCCTATATCAAAATCACCAATACGCATGACTTCCCATTGCTGGAAAAACATCGCGGCGTGCAGGAAAAAAACATTGAATATTTTGGCCCCTTTGCCAACGCAGGCGCAGTAAACCGTACGATTGCCTTTTTACAAAAAGCATTTCTCTTGCGCAATTGCAGCGATAATGTATTCGCCAATCGTAGCCGTCCATGCTTGCAATACCATATTAAACGCTGCACAGCGCCATGCGTGGGTAAAGTCACCAAAGCAGAATATGACCAGCAAGTTAGCCATGCGCGCAGCTTCCTTAATGGCGAAAGCAAAAAAGTCCTGCGCGAAATGTCGACTTTAATGCACGAAGCCAGCGCCGCGATGGCGTTTGAAAAAGCCGCAGAATATCGCGACCGTATAAAAGCCCTTAATGCCATACAGGCACACCAAGACATTAATTATGCAGGACTCGGCAATGTCGATATTTTTGCCGCCGTACTGCATGAAAACAAATGCTGCATACAAGTTTTCTTCTTCAGAAGCGGTCAAAATTTTGGTAATAAGTCATATTTTCCACGCCACAGCAAAGACGCTGAGCTTGCCGATATCCTGCCTGCCTTTATCGCACAATTTTATTTGAACCACCCCATTCCCGAACAAGTCATGATTAACGCAAAGCTCGCCAAGGAAGAACACGAGCTGCTGCAAGAAGCATTAAGCGTAAAAAGAAGCAAACGTACAAAAATCACCCACCCTACGCGCGGCGAGAAAAAACAAATTATCGCCTTCGCTGAAAAAAATGCCTTAGAAACCATTAAGCGCAAAGTCATTATGAATGAAAATGACCAAGCCCATTTAGAAAAACTCGCTAAGCTGTTTCATCTGGACAACCCGCCTGAACGCATTGAAGTCTATGACAACTCTCATACCGCAGGCACAAATATGGTTGGCGCAATGATCTGTGCTACAGCCGAAGGCTTTGATAAAAACAGCTATCGTAAATACAACATCAAACAAAGCGCAGCATCTGATGACTTCGCCATGATGCGCGAAGTCATCTCGCGCCGCTTTAAAAACTACCACCAGCAAAGCGAAGAACAAAAACAAGATAAAGATTTATGGCCTGACTTACTGCTGATTGACGGCGGCAAAGGGCAGCTTAGCGCCGTTAATCAAGCCTTAGAAGAGCTTGGCATATTTGAAGATGACGTTGCAGTAGTCGCCGTTTCAAAGGGGCCGGATCGTAACGCAGGGCGCGAAGAATTTCACAGCGCTATATTCCCAAGCTTTACCCTGCCCCACTCAGACGGTGTCATGCATTATTTACAGCGCCTACGAGACGAATCCCACCGCTACGCCATTGGCACGCACCGTGCCAAACGCGGTAAATCTATGCAAAAATCTATCCTTGATGAAGTTGATGGTATCGGCGCGAGCCGTAAAAAAGCGCTGCTTACCTTCTTTGGCTCAGCCGACGCTGTTGCTAATGCAAACATCACTGAACTGACAAAGGTTGACGGCATATCGAAAAAAGTGGCAGAAACAATTTATAATCATTTTCACGACCAGTAAGTTTATAGGGACTAACCATGGGCGAAACACTTTATCACGATGAATTCACCATCCCGCAAATAGCTAGGCTTCATTTATGCGTATCCGACAAAGGTATCCGCAGCCTTTATTTTATCACAGAAGACTGCACGAGAGACGCGATTGAGAAAAAAATTCAAAAGCATTCCCCCAAGGCGACCTTAAAAAAAGATAGCAGCGTCACCGCACCTTATATTGCACAAATCACCAAGACATGGGCGAATAAAAACACGCATTTAGATGCTTTTAAATATGATGCACATGGCACGCCGTTTCAAAAAAAGGTTTGGAAATCATTATTAAATATTCAAAGCGGCGAAACCTTGCAATATAACCAAATCGCACAAGCTATCCATCAACCAAAAGCGATACGCGCCGCAGCAAACGCCATTGCCCAAAACCCAATATCTCTACTTGTCCCCTGTCACCGCGTCTTGCCAAAATCAGGCGGCGTTGGTAATTACGCAGGCGGCAGCGTGATCAAAAAAGCTATCTTAAAACACGAAAACGCCATATAAACGATACGCAGCGAATGTTTTAATAACACGTTGTTAAAATTATATATTTAACGCATCCGCCATAGAATAAAGCCGCCCTGATTTTTGCTGTATCAGCCAGCGCGCTGCGAACAACGCGCCCTCAGCAAACAGCGCTCTATTTTCAGCATGATGCGACAAGCTCAGCACTTCACTATCTCCAAAGAACGAGACGTCATGCGCGCCAATAACGCCGCCGCCACGACGCACGGCATAGCCAATTTCACCGCTTTGTCGCAGCGCAGCGCTACCTTCACGCCCATATACAGCTTGTTGGTCATGATTTTGCCCGCGCCCTTTAGCCGCCGCGCGCCCCAACATTAAAGCTGTACCTGATGGTGCATCACGCTTTAAGCGATGGTGGGTTTCTGTAATCTCAACATCATAGTTCAAATTTAAACGCGATGCGGCCTGTTCAACCAATGCACACATCAAATTCACGCCTAGCGACATATTCCCCGCATGTAAAATGGGCGTAACCTTCGCCGCCTGCGCCAATACATCCATCTGTGCATCTGAAAGACCTGTCGTCCCAGAGACCATCGCGACGTTATGCGTCGCCGTGCGTTCAGCCAAATTTACGCAGTTTTCAGGCAAAGAGAAATCGATCACAAGGTCGAGGCCATCTAAGAACGAACCTAAATCGTTGTGGGTGATGGGCTGAGAATCTATATCGCTGACACGCGCGAATCCCCCCATTAAATTAAACTCTGCGTATTCGGCATTATTACCAACAAGCAATTGCTTTAAAATTTGTCCAACACGTCCGTTTATTCCGCTAATTCCGATGTTCATTTTATCTACACACATAATAATTGTAATTTTATTTACAGCCAATTTAGCCCATAACTTAGAGAAAATCAAAGATTCAAATGTTATTTCGTGAAGAATATAACAAAACGACTATCCATTGCGTAATAAAGTTACAAAAAATAATTGACAACTTTTCGATAATGCGTATTATGTAGAAATCCATTAACAGTTTGTTAATAATTTACGAGGTTATTTACCAATTGGTGAGTTGAAAGTTTCAGGGATACAAGCTGCATATAAGTGACGTTAGATCACAAGCAGCACATAATAAAAAACGATAGGGAGCGCCGTTAATAATAAAAACAATATAACGGCATAAGAAAGATAAGGCTTTTGTTACGCGCCACATTAAGTGCCGCAGGACAAAAGCCTTTTTCTTTGGTTAATAAGAATAAAAAAGTAAATATTCAGCCCTGCGTAATAACAAAGCGCATCGCCTTATCAGACACCAATTGGAAACGTAGTTCACCACCCAGCCCCACTTGGTCTAACGCATCATGGTAAAAGCTTATAATACGCGATTGCATCTCATCGCTCGGCAGTGCGCTTAGGCGCAGCGCGACATTTAAAGTTTCTCTTTTAAAAAAACCATCTAGCTGCACATCCCCCATCGCGGACAATGTGAAATCGAGCACAAAGCGCGCGATTTGCTCTTCCTCGCCGCCACTTTCACCATTTTGCCCTGATGGGTAATCACGCCAATGCAGCGCCACGGCTGAAATTTGCCCCTCTGCTTGCATCGGCAGCATGACGCTTTTCCATTCCGCGCTGCTACCTTGTTCAGGCCTACTGCTAAAAACTTCTGCGCCCTTAGACGCCGCAGACTTTAAAAACTTGCTCAGCGCTGCCGCCTTACCTAGCTCACTTAATTTATCGCTCGCTTTATCGCTGAGCATTGCGCCGACATCACCACTACGCATTGCCGCCACTAAAAACAACAATGCTGCAGGCATAGCTTCAGGACGCGTAAGGTTTGGCAGCATTACGCCAGTTTGCGCTGCGCCCATTTGCATTGGCAAAATCAGGCTTTGTGCCGCAAGCCCGTCAAAAAGCTTTGCAACATCGCTATAAAACGCTGAATTAACAAGAAAAGGCGAAAGATGCTTACTTTGCGCAATGTTTTCCGCCCCGTTTAAGGTTTGCGTAACCTGTGCTTGATTTTCTTTGACAGGCCGTTCAGCACGCTCTGCCCCCATCAAAGCTGCCGCAGGAACATCAACACTCCCAGCTTCGCTCCCGACAGGCAGACGCACCGAAAGAACATCACCATATTGCATCCCTTGAAATGCGCGAACATCTTCATTATTTTTTAAGCCAAGCACCATCGCGCTGCGCGCAGGCCAATGCGGCCATTCTGGCTGAACAACTTTTTCACCGCGCGGCGTTTCGCCGATTACCTTAACACTTAAATTATGCGCGGCGTTGTTCGTCAGGCGCCCTTCATCAACTAGCGCCTCATCAACAACGCGTAAGCTCGACATAAACAAATTCTCAGCATGAAATGCCCTACTCTGCTGAAGCTGCGGCTTCTCAACAACGATAATTTCAGGCGATGATTGACTATTTTTCGGCGTAACAGGAATAGCTTCGTTTAAAGCGCCATCAGATAACACTGCGTGTTTTGATAAAGTCCAACCAACAGATGGCGGCGCGATATGGCTGAGGCTCTCCCCGACAGGCAGGCGAGATTGAATAATGTGCTCAGCACTTCCCCTATACTGTGCAACGTCGGCCGTGCCCTGATAATCCATTGCAGCACTTTTTATCGATTCAGACTGCGCAGCCCCGTTAAGCAGCAACGCAGCTGATTTCATAGGCGCATCCGTTTGCTCGACCGGCACATATTCTATTTGCGCAACATTGGCGGCTTTAATTATGGGCGTTTGCACCAAAGATGATACCTGACCTTTATCTATAGCTCCCCCTGCACCTGCGCTTTTGTTTTCACTTAATGCGAGGTACAAATGCAGCGCCGCATCACGCACAACATCTACAGATAACTTCGTTTCCAATGCCACTTTCGGCACAATAAGCTGAGTAGAGGGATGATCCAAATCAACAGTAAAGCGACGTAAAACAGAATTCTGTGGCACTGCCCCTGTCGGAATAATCGCGCGCAACGCATCAATCTTGGCTTCTAAATCTTGCAATGTGGCAATGCGCTCTGCAAATTTCTGCTCCGGTGTAACAGGAATAGCCGCGCTCACACCATCTACAGCTGCGGCAGGCATTGTATGCGCAGCAATATTCACCGTCGCAGGATTTAACTTACCGGCGTCTAGCTTTACAAAGAAATATAAATCATTCGCCGCGTCATCCTGCCCACCACTTAGCAAAACAAGCTTATCGCCTGCCTTAAAATCCTTTGCTTGTTCGCGCTGGTCTTTAGGGATCGTAACTTCATAAATTTCGTTTTTATAAGCGAGCGTGATTTTTCCGTTCTCGTCTTTTTCAACGACACGCATTTCCAGCGCAGCAGATTGCGCAATCGCATTCATTTTGCCTGTAATTGAACCAAGAAGATTTTTTAAACTTGATGAAAGCGCATCACCGCTAAGGTCAAAGCGCACATCGGATAATGTATAATCACCCTTATGTGCCCCGCGCCCCTGCGCCATGGATTGCAATAGATTTTGAATACGCATATCTGACATAGTATAAGTATATCATGCCCTTATAAAATAAACGATAAATACGCGCGCGAGGCTGATTACTGTCCAGCAGCCGCCATTTTTTTACGCTCCTCAGCCATATCACGCATAGTTTGGCGTGCTATTTTTTCAACGTCCATTGCGGCTTCCGCCCCTGGTGAGCGTATCAAAATTGGTGTTTGCGAGCGTATGCAGTCTTTAACACGCGAATCGTTATGCACGATCCCTGCCAAAGGCGGTTTAATACGCAAGAAATTCTCACAAGCACGCAGCAATGTCTTATAGGTCTTTTCCCCATCCATAGCGCCTTGTACCATATTGACAACAACACTGACATATTTTGACATGCCTGCCGCGCTACCAAGCTTAATGAAGGCGTAGGCGTCAGTAAGCGATGTTGGCTCATCTGTAGAAATCAGCAATGTGCGCGTCGCCATCGAAGACAGCATACGCACAGTACGGTCAACGCCCGCGCCCAAATCAATCAATACAACATCATATTTACTTGCCACGTCCAGAAGCTGATCACGCAAAAGCGCCAAACGCTGCGAAGGAAGCGCTGAAAGCGAAGCTTGACCAGAGCGTCCTGCAATAATATCAAAGCCGCCCTCTTCATATGGCTGAATAACTTTGCTCATGCTCAAACGTCCGCGAATCACGTCATTCAAATCACGTTTCGGCATTAGCCCAAGCTGCACATCAACATTCGCAAGGCCAAGGTCACCATCAAACAACAAGACTTTATGCCCCATTTGCGCATAAGTATGTGCCAAGGTTATTGAAAACCAAGTCTTACCAACGCCGCCTTTACCGCTGGCAACAGCAATAATATTCTTACCGCGGCGGAATATCGGTTTCCCGTTTTTCTCGCTTGGCGTTTTTGATGTTACGGATGTATCACTCATGACCCAATTCCTGACTACTTCTTCGCATTAAAGTTTACCTTTTTACCTAACACCTGTGAAGGCATTAAAATTTTACTCATCTTTTTCGGGTTCAAACCTTGTAACCCATCCGCCACTTGCGGCGTGTCACTCATCTCTGCAAAACTCAGGCCACCTTCATGTGCCGCGTTAAGCAACCCACCTAAACGGCGCGCAACGTCAAGACGCGTTGTCACCATACGGCGCACGCCCATTGTTGAAAATATGCGCGCAATCTCGCCGCTTTCATTTGCATCTGCGCCTGCGCCCATCACCAATATAGGTTCGATATCCGCCGCCGCAGCCAGCAACGCCAATGTCTTCATGTCATCTTTATCAAAAGGATTCGCGCCTCCTGTGTCGATGATGATTTGATCCAATCCTTTTGATTGATCAATCGCCTTGGCGAGCGCCGCAGGTGATGTTGCTTTAATCAACGGCACTTTCAAAATGCGTGTAAACGCTTGGAGCTGTTCAATGCCACCTGCACGCAATGTATCAGTGGTAATAACTGCCGCGCTTAAATTATTCATCACAGCGCGCGCCGCCAATTTTGCCGATGTTAATGTCTTACCAACGCCCGGAGCACCAACCAACATAATAGGCTTTTTCAATGGGCGCGCCTGAATAGGTTTAAACGTAAATAAATGTTCAATCGCACTGCTCAGCGCCAAATACGGATCATTCATCCCAAGCACCGTCGCGCATGATATAACTTGGTCTGTAACTTCTTCTGGTACGGAGTGGCGCAACATAACTTCGGTTAATTCTTCAACGACCGCTGATTCGTCATCCTCGTCATCATGTTGTAACCAAGAATCCGCCTGCGCAACGCCGTCATTGCCAATTTCAAAAGCAGGGCTTCTATCATCAATGTTTAGTTCGTTCAACATAGTGCGTTCTTCTGTTCCGTAGTTATCATCCATAGGCGAGACATATTCGGGTTCTGATGCGCCTGCGCCAACACTCATACGTTCAGGCTCAATCGCCGCAGTTACACGAACAGACTTACCGCCATCCTCTTCACGAGTGGCAATAATAATAGCGTCTTCACCTAGTGCGTCGCGCACCATTTTCATCGCTTCTGTCATATTATTAGCGTAGAACGACTTGAGCCGCATGGATAGGTAATTCTCTTTTTTGCGGGCGAACCTATAGAAAGCCAACCCTAGTTACAGTATATATTTTCTAGAATCACTATTCTACAAGATAAACGTAAACAAACCCTATGTGAATCCCTAATGTGGATTATTTTTTAAAAATGCGTGATTTCAAGCCATGTTTTTGGCGATAGCGTGCACAAGCGCGACCGATTTCCATGTCAAAATGGACGACAACTTTATTTTCAGCATTCGTGATTTTGTTGTCGAGAACAGCCTTAACACTCATGTAAAGGCTATTAAACAGTGCCATAACGTCATCATTAACGCCATCAAGCCCCTGAATAATATCAAGCACATCTACGCAAATCGCAGTTATTGATTTATAACCAAACATCTGCCCATTGGCCTTTAAATCAAGAACGCACACGCGCAGATCTTCTGGCTTTACAGCCTTGCCCGATTCGTAGGCGCGCAAAATACGCGCCATATCAACCAGCGTCGTTTCCGCAATCTGTTCAAATAATTTGGGACTACCTGAACATGCATCTAAACGCTGCTGCGCGCGCGCAATGCCAGCGGCAGAAAAACCGCCTATACCGACTTTTTGCTTTAACTGATTAACGACCTGAAAGACGCGACTCTTTTTTTTCATTCTATGCCTGCCTACACATTTATATGTCTCTATTTATATATCTACTGACCAATGATCTTCTTCGCCCGCACCGTCCATATCTTCACTGCGGCGCAAAGGCCCTTGATATGCACTGCGCGCAGACTTCCTACGTCGATCAGGCCCGAAATAATGCGCAGATTCGACAAAAGACTTAGGGCGCTCAATAATAGAAGCAAGACGACCTGCGAGCGATTCGGCAGTAAACGGCTTCACTAAAAATTCATTCACCCCTGCATCACGCGCCTTTTTCACATATTCTTCTGATGCATAACCCGTAATCATGATAATCGGCACAGTGCGCGTAAATGATGATTTATCTTGGCGGATTTTTTCAACCAAATCGAGGCCTGTGCCCGGCGACATCTGCCAATCGCACATCACAACATCAGGGTTATACAGCTTAAACAGCTCAAACGCTGAATGACCGTCACTCGCCTTGTATATTGTGGACACGCCCAGACTGTTTAACGCATAGCCCATAAGCTCTTGCATCACATGAATATCTTCAGCGAGTAATACACTTACATTTCTAAGATCATAGCTCATGGCCTTTTTCCTTAGTCCTTATTTTGCTGCAGCGCAACCTTAGTTTGCGATATCACAAACCATATAAAAAGATAACAACTTATAGTTTACTTTGCAAAAAGTCTTTTTCTTTTGCTAAAAATCATTACCCCCTATTCAAAAGAACGCACGCCTTTAAAACAAAAAATCATGCGGCGATAAAAAGAGCCGCACTATATCTGACCAACTGTTTTAATTTTTGCACGGGGGTGGATTTCGTTTTGAGATACAACTACGGTATGCGGTCTAAACCGTTCAACAACAGAGCGCACAAATGGACGAATCCCCGGTGAAGTTAGCATCACAGGCATCTCTCCTTGTGCATTCATCGAATCGAAAGTTTCACGCACCGCATTAATAAAGTCCTGCATGCGTGTTGGCGCCATAGCAAGCTGCACCTCATCACCGTCCCCAACAAGCGATTCAGAAAAAGCTTGTTCCCAGACAGGCGAAAGTGAAACAAGCGGCAAATAACCGTTAGGCCCTGTATTTTTATCACATATATGACGCGACAAGCGCGAACGCACATGTTCTGTAATCATAGAGACATTACGTGTAATCGCCGAAGCCTCTGCAACGCCCTCTAAAATCGTTGCCATATCACGTATAGAAACGCGTTCGGAAACTAAATTCTGCAATATACGCTGCAATGCACCGACAGAAATTTGCGCAGGAATAACATCTGCGACCAATTTTTGATACTGCTCTGGCATTTCATCAAGAAGTTTCTGCGTTTCGGCATATGAAAGCAAATCAGACATATTATCACGGACAATCTCGGTAATATGCGTTGAAACAACCGTCGCGGCATCAACAACCGTATAGCCTTTAAAATGCGCTTCTTCTTGATTTTTCTCATCAATCCACATTGCTGGCAAGCCAAATGTCGGTTCAACAGTACTTTCGCCCGGCAAGCTGATCGGGTCGCCAGTGGGGTCCATAATCATGAACATATTCGGGCGCACTTCGCCGCGCCCTGCTTCTACTTCTTTAATCCGCACAACATAGGCATTGCTTGGCAGTTGTAAATTATCTTGGATACGCACAGAAGGCAGAATATAGCCCATATCCTCTGCAAATTGACGGCGCAGACCTTTGATTTGATCTGAAAGCTTATTTTCCCCCTGCACCAATGACAATAAATTATAGCCAAGCTCAATGCGTATAATATCCATTGCAAGCGTTTGCGAGATCGGCTCTTCTTTAACCACAGGCCCGCCCTCACGCTGCTCACCAGATTCAAGTGCCTGCAATTCGATTTGCCGCCCCTCTTCTGTCCGGTTGTTTCTAAACGCAAAATAAGCAAGAGTACCTGTCGCGCCAGACAAAATAAAGAACGGCACAAAAGGAATCCCTGGCGATATGGCGAGTACAAACAGCATAAACGCACTCATCGCGATCGCTTTGGGGTAGCGTGCAAATTGCGCAAGGAGGACTTTATCCGCCGTACCATCAACGCCTGCCTTAGAAACCAATAAACCCGCAGAAACAGAAACCATTAAAGCAGGAACTTGCGACACCAAACCATCACCAATAGTCAGCAATGTATAAGTGGCCGCGGCCTCACCAAGTGATAAGCCCTGCATACCCGCGCCAATAATAATGCCGCCAAGCACGTTCACAACCGTAATAAGTAAGCCTGCAATCGCGTCACCGCGCACAAATTTCGCAGCACCATCCATTGCACCAAAAAACGTACTTTCTTGTTCAAGTTCTTTACGGCGTAGCTTTGCTTCTTCTTCAGTAAGCAAGCCCGCTGACAAATCAGAATCAATCGCCATTTGCTTACCAGGCATTGCATCCAATGTAAAACGCGCCGCAACCTCGGCAATACGCCCCGAACCCTTAGTAATAACCACGAAATTTACGATAATCAGAATAGCGAACACAATGCCGCCAACAACATAATTATCCCGAATAATAAAGCTGCCAAAGGCTTCAATAACCTGCCCCGCCGCAGCGCCGCCCTCATGTCCATGAGATAAAATTAAGCGCGTTGAGGCAACGTTGAGCCCCAAACGTAAAGATGTCACAACCAATAAAATGGTCGGAAATGATGAAAGCTCTAACGGGCGATGCAAAAACATCACTGTCATCATAATCAAAACAGAAAATGTAACAGATAAAGACAGCCCCAAATCCAGTGCAAAGGGCGGCATTGGTACAAGCATAAACGACAGGATAACCAACATGCCCAAAGCAAAGGCCACGTCACTTCTAATAACGCCGCCTAAAATACTTGATATTTGCCCTTGCTGAGCATTATTTGAAGCAGGAGGATTTGCCATTAACCATCATTTACATCAATATGAATTAAACCGCGAGCGCGATATGCCAATCAGACAGACGAGCACTTTACTATAATAGCGCTAAGACACGATAGACGCAAACGAGAACGCGAATTTATAGCCACAAACTGACATAAAACAGAGTATCAGCCCGCTTAGCCACAATAAAAATCTTGAACAAAAAAAGCAATGCGCCCTAAACCGCAGGAATACTTACGCCATCATCACGATATTGGTTGAGCTTGTTACGCAACGTGCGAATAGAAATACCGAGGATTTTTGCGGCGTGCGTACGGTTACCAAGACAATGATCCAGCGTATTGAGGATCATATCACGCTCAACCTCAGAAATCTTACGCCCGACAAGATTTGAAACCGCGCCTGGGTTTTTCACTCCATCTTCACCATATGGCGATGCTGCGGCAGGTTGCTCGCCTTGCGATGCCGTTTCTGGCGCCGCTGGCGGGGTTACTGGCGCGGGCTGCTCTGCCCCATAGCTCGATACGCCATTCGGGTTTGGGGCTTGAGATGCCCCTTGCCCCGCACCGACACCTGTCGTAAAACCACTATCCTGTAGCATTACAGCTTCTGGCTCAATTTCATCCTGCGTTGACATTAATACGCCGCGGCACATGGTGTTTTCAAGTTCACGAATATTACCGCGCCAAGGGTATTGAATAAGTTTTTCAGCCGTATCATCGGAAATGCGTTTTTTGCTCACGCCATTATCTTCTGCGAATTTATCTGCAAAGAACTGCGCAAGCTTCACAATATCTTCCTTACGCTCACGCAAAGGCGGCAAATCAAGAGCAACAACATTTAAGCGGAAATATAAATCTTCGCGGAACTCACCTTTTTGAACAGAATCTTCCAAATTACGGTTGGAGGTTGCGACAATACGCACATCAACCTTTACATTGCCGCTGCCGCCAACGCGGGTAATTTCTTTTTCTTGGATCGCGCGTAAAAACTTGGCTTGAAGCTGTGGGTGCATTTCTGAAACTTCATCCAGCAGCAATGTGCCGCCATGCGCTTCTTCAAACTTGCCTATGCGTCGTGCAGCTGCGCCGGTAAATGCACCTTTTTCATGGCCAAAAAGCTCTGATTCTAATAAGTTCTCAGGAATAGCCGCACAGTTAATCGCGATAAAGGGCCCATCTTTACGTTTAGATGTCTTGTGAATATAATTCGACATCACCTCTTTACCCGTACCAGATTCGCCGCGAATAAGTACCGTTGCATCAGATGGCGCAATGCGCTCCACTATTTTCAGCAGCGCCTGCATTGATGGCGCGCCAGCAATCATCGTGTTGCTTTCTTCTGTCACAGCCTCCAATACAGCTGCAATCATATCCGCATCAGGCGGTAAAGGTACGTATTCTTTCGCGCCATCACGAATAGCTTTAACCGCCGTAGCGGCATCAGAGCCAATGCCACACGCAATAACCGGTACATTAATACGCTCTTTTTCAAGGTTGGCAATAAACGCGCCAATCGGCTGTTTAACGTCAACCATAGCCAAATCTGCGCCCTTACCGTTACGCAAAGCGCCAATAGCTTCTTCTGTATCTTCGCAATGCACAACTTTTGCGCCGCGGCGCAGTGCAATTTTACCTGCCTCAGATATATGTCCTTCTAAATGACCGACGATCATCAAACGCATTTATTCATTCTCCTAGCTACGTTTCTATATAGCTTAATCAAAATACTGAATTTTCTCAGATGGGGGAAGTAGACTGTTTAAGATATGCTCAAGGCGGCGTGGGCTTTCTTGCTTACCCATGGAAACAAGCGCTGTGTGGATAAGCGCACGATTTAACGCCTCTTCTTGTGAATTGCGCTCTAGCTTTGCAGCCATTGGCGTTAAAATAACCGTACCCAATACCGCGCCATAAAATGTAGTCAGAAGCGCCACCGCCATTGCGGGGCCAATCGCAGAGGGATCATCCAGCTGCGCGAGCATTTGCACCAAGCCAACCAAAGTACCAATAAGCCCCATACCTGGTGCAATTTCTGCGGCGCGGCGAACAATGCCTGCGGAACGTTGATGACGTTCAACAAGGGCGCCAATTTCTTGGCTCATAATTAAATCTATATCTGGGGCGGAGTAACCATCAACCAAATACTGCACAACACGTGAAAGGTCAGGGTCCTTTTTCACATCGCCTTCAATGCGCGAAAGTACCAACGGGCCATGTTTTCTGACCAAAACAGCCATTTCAACCAGTTGGCGCGCCATAATTGACGGCACTTGCAAGCGGCGGAACATCGCCCGTGAAATAACCTTCCACGCCCGTGCAAGCTCTTCGCCTGTGTAGGATATACTGGTGACCGCAATTGTACCGCAAACAACAATCATCACTGCAGGTACATTGAAAAATTGCGCATTACCAGAACCAAAAACAATCGCTGCCAAAATAAGGCCGATAGCAAATAGCAAACCGAGAATAGTCGCAAAATCAATCACCAAAACCGGCTTATGAATACGGATACCCGACACATCCATTTGCGGTGATGCATTAACGTTTACTTTGTTTTCTGTACCCTGAGAAGTGTCACTCATATATGCTTACTATTCTAACTACCATTACATTGAAAATGGTTACGCTGGTTAGCCTTTATCTATCAGATTTAACAATTTCTGTCATTGTAATGCCAAGCTTGTCTTCAACAACAACGACCTCACCACGTGCAACCAAGCGGTTATTAACGTAGATATCAATCGCTTCGCCAACTTTCCGATCCAGATCAACAACCGCGCCACGACCAAGTTTCAACAACTGAGAAACTTGCATTGTCGAGCGCCCTAACACTGCTGAAATTTGCACAGGAATATCATAAATCGCCGCAACATCGCCGGCCATCGCCTCACCCATTGCGTATTCTTTTTGCGGCCCTTCATCTAACAGCTCACCAGCCATTTCATCAAGGTTCAATGCATCAGCAACCGTCATACCACGATCTTCACCATCATCCGCCGCATCAGCATCCGCTGAAACGCCTGCGTCATCACCCATGATATTATCTATATCGTCTTGGTTTACGCCGTCTTCGTCACTCATGATTCATTCTCTCCATCTTCTGCACTTTGATTTTGATCGTTTCGCTCACTTCTGGCAAGCGTCTTTATTAATATATCTGCAATCTTTTCGCCTGTCACCTCAGGGGCACGAATTGCTCCGCCATCTTTCCACTTCATTTTAACGCCGCCAGCTATCAAGCTTTCATCAGCCTCACAAATTAAATGCTCAGGGCGCGGCGTCATTAACTCCATCCGCGCTTCGATATCATCTTTATCTTCAGGGCGCACATAAACGATAATTTCGCTCAGGCCTTCATTTTGACGAAAAGCATCACGGATAACCCGCTCGGCCTCATCTTGCCCGAATTTTTCAGCCAAACTTGGAAACGCTTGATTAAACATGACAAGGCACAGACTGATGACCTCGCGTTCAAAACGCTCTGCACGCTGCGTTTCTTCACGGAACAATTCCGTGTAATTCGCGCCAATTGTTTGTAGCTGCTGCGCTATATATTGTTCTCTTGATGCCGCAGATTCTTCTAATGCCTGCTTATGCCCCTCATCAAAGCCTTGCTGCCTTGCGGCTGCGAGCTCCTCTTCACTAAAACTTGGCGGCGGCGGCTCTAACTCTTCTTCTTCTTCCTCTTCAGGCGGGTCAAAGGAGTGCAAATCAAACATAAATTTCTTTGAGTCTGACACGCTTACAGCCTTTTTTTCTTCATTATCATCTTTTCCTGAATTCATCTGTTCAGATCTCATTCCTTCAGATCCATTAGTAAATCATTTCGTCTTCTTCGCTGCCCGTAGACAGGATAATCTCGCCGCGCGATTCAAGGTCTTTGGCGACATTTACAATATATTGCTGCGCTTCTTCCACGTCTTTAAGGCGTACAGGCCCCATAGCCGCCATATCTTCTTTCATTATCTTTGCCGCACGTTCTGACATATTAGAGAAGAACAAATCCTTCACGCTGTCTGTCGCTCCTTTTAGCGCCGTTGGCAACTTATCCTTATCAACCGCACGAATAACTGTCTGCACTGAGCTTGCATCCATCTTATAAAGGTCTTCGAATGTAAACATAAGAGACCTAATTTTCTCAGCCGCTTCAGGGTTATTTTCTTCCAAAGCTTCCATAAATTTGGTTTCGACAACGCGTTCTAAATTATTAAAGATATCTGCCATCATTTCATGAGAATCGCGGCGTGCAGTGCGCGCAAGATTCGACATAAATTCAGTCCGCAACGTCCGCTCAACATCATCCAAAACATCTTTTTGAACAGCCTCCATGCGCAGCATTCTGTTCACAACTTCAAGCGCGAAACCATCAGGCAGAAGCCCTAACACTGCGGCAGCATGATCCGTTGAAATTTTAGACAAAACAACCGCCACCGTCTGCGGATATTCTTTTTGTAGGAAGCTTGCCAAGATTTCTTCATTCACGTTACCTAGCTTTTCCCACATCGTACGACCAGCAGGGCCACGAATTTCTTCCATGATCCGGTCAACTTTATCAGTACCCATAACGCGCGCAAGCAAACGTTCCGTGCTATCAAGCGTACCGACAAGCGAACTCGTTGAGCTCATCTGCTCCGCAAAATCGACAAAAAGGCGTTCAACAATGCTTGAGTTTACCTTACCCAAATTCGCCATGGTCTGAGAGATTTCTAAAATCTCCTCATCATCCATTAATTCAAACACACGAGAGCTATAATCTTCGCCAAGGGACAAAAGTAAAATTGCCGCCTTTTCAGCTCCCGTTAATGTTCTATAATCTTCGCGTTTACGCATAGCCGCTTTCCAAATACCTTAAATTACTATTCTTATTTATTCGCACATAACATGCACGCTTATTCTTGCCCCATCCAGCCACGGATAACCGATACAGCTTCATTTGGATATTGATCAATAATATCTTCAACCTTTTTAACTGAAGATGCCTTCACCTGACCAGAGACTTTATCCATACTAATCATTGGCGCATCATCATCTTCATCCTCACTATCCATCGTCAATTCAGCGCCGCCCCCTGCCAGCTGCGCCGCCATCGCGCCATCCGGGGAGCCTAGCATTTGCTGCCCTGCTGACGAATTACCCAACAGTTCATTTTCAATAGCCAACGCATCATCACTCAGATCATCAGATGAACTTGCGCTGATCAAACGCCCAATCATTGGCTGCAAGACAAGCAACACGACCAAAATAATCATAACCGCAACAGTTAAGACTTCCGCCGTATCAAGCAAATCGTCTTTTGCGAACCCCATAATAGTTTCCGCCTCAGCCAAGTCTTCAACCTCAATTTCTGCAAATTGCATATTAATGACCTCAAGCGTATCGCCGCGACTTTCATCAAAGCCAACAGCTGAACGCACCAAAGCATATATCTGATCAAGCTGCTGCTGATTGCGCGGGGAATACGTTTTCCCCCCTTCTTCATCGCTGACATAAGAGCCGTCAACCAAAACGGCAATCGATAGCTTGCTTACTTCACCAACTTCACTCACCGTATTGCGGATCGTTTTAGAAATTTCGTAATTTGTTGTCTCTTCTAGGCGAGAGCCTTCTTGCGTCGGCGCACTATCCCCAAGCAAGTCCCCACCAATTGCAGGCAAGTTGTTTTCAACCGACACACCTTGGCTCGCTGGCTCGCGCTCACGTTCGCTTTCTTCAACGACCTGCGTTGAACGCACAACCTGACCTTCAGGGTCATATAACTCTTGGTTCGTGCTAACACGATCAAACTTTAAATCAACCGTTACATTGGCACGCACTTTATTATAACCAACAACATTGCCGACAAGGTTTTCAATATTATGCTGAACGCGGCGTTCATAACTGCGGCGCATTTCTTCGCTCCGCTGTGTGTTCATCACATCATCATCTTCACCGCCACGCGCAAGCAAATTACCATCGCTATCCACCATTGAAACGTCTGACGCTTTAAGCTGCGGCACAGCCGAAGCGACCAAAGACTGAATAGACACAACTTGTTCACGTGAAAGAGAGCTGCCGTTTACCAAGCCAAGAAAGACACTCGCAGAAGCAGGCAAGCTTTCACGACTAAACAATTCACGCTTAGGCAGAACCAAATGAACACGTGCACTGCGCACCTGCGACAAAGAAACAATCGTCCGCGACAATTCACCTTCTAGGGCGCGCACCTGATTTACATTTTGTACGAAATTCGTTGTACCAAAGCCTGACTGTTTATCAAAGATCTCATAACCGAGCGAACCGCCATTAGGCAGTCCTTGTTCTGCGAGCAACATACGCGCACGACCGACTTCATTTTCAGGCGCACGCACAGATCCGCCATCAGCCGAAATCTGATAAGGGATTTGCGCCGTTTCAAGCGCCGCAGCCACCTGCCCCGCATCCGTTGAGGATAAATCCTGATATAAAAGGGCGTAATCTGGCGTAGATACACGAAGGGATACAAAAACGAAAAAGGCGAGCAATGCAAGGACTACACCACCCATAATACCCAACCGCGCAGGGCCTATTTGTTTTAAAACATCTAAAAAACTATTCACGCTTCGCACCTACTCCAGCTACTAAAAACGAACACTATTATCCCTAACCACATCCAGAAAAAAGCAATAAACAGAAATATTTATGCCTTTGAAGAAACCGCCCCCACCATTTACGAACAGGAAAAGAACGACAGTAAACCTTTATTATTACATTGTTTTTCGAATCAAACCCTCAATTCAGAAAACGAATAAAAACCTACTTACTTTATAGTATACATTGTTTTAAAGCCTGTTGCCACCTTACAATCCATTTTTTATAACATATAGGAATTCCACCAGCTACCACGCCACACCACCCTAAAGTTTAGGCGATGTGAACTAACTAGATACAAAAAGCTTGACTTTTTAGTTTAAAATTACCTATAATTGATATTAGGGTATTGTATCTGACTGGGGAGTTAGATGCATATTGATGGGTCGCCAAGGATTGGCGCCTTTAAGAAAGGTTAGGAAAAACCATGTTAGAAGCAGTAAACTCTGTTGTCTCTAATGCACCGCTACTTAAGGTGAACACAGACAACACACGTATTGATAAGGGCGTCGCAACCTCTCCGGAAGTTGTGCAAAGGCTATCTGCCTCAGCTTCAGCGCCATATATTAGCCCATATGTTTATGTCACCAAGGGAGAAGCGGTCTTACAGATTCGCGACAACAGCACTGGTGACGTACAACGCCAAATCCCAAAAGGGGTTCAAAACTTCGCAACAGCGCAAGCGGCAACAACACAAAAGGCTGAAACACAAATTGTGAGCTCTGCATCGTCAGAAGCGCTAAGCAGCGCTGCGCCACAACAATCAGCCCCTGCCGCACCGATACAGATTGAAACACCTGTATCAACACAAAGTGCAGCAACGGAGTATGCGGCGACAGCGGCAGCAGTTACAAACACAGTGCCATCAGGCGGCGAAGTTTCCGTTTTAACTTAAACGTTAAACGCAAACATAATGAATTATTACGGCCGGTAGTCGTTCTACTGGCCTGTTCTTGTGCTTAAATTTATAGCAAGAATCCAGCGCCACACTACGTATCACCGAAAACAGCCGCGAAATTCTTATGAAGCGCCGCATCTACCGCGCCTTCATCATAACCCACCCCCAAATCAGCGAATGATGTCACCCCATAGCCAGCTAGACCACACGGCACAATGCCTTCAAAGTTTTCTAAAACCGGATTAAGATTGAGCGAAATGCCATGAAACGTCACCCAGCGGCGAATACGCACACCAATAGCAGCTATTTTTGCTTCGCCGCTGCGCCCATAGGGTTTTAGATCCACCCATATACCAACGCGCCCTTCGCGGCGCTCGCCAATAATGCCCCACTGCGCAATCGTGCGGATAATCCACTCTTCCAAATCACATATATATTTTTTGATATCTGGTACGCTCTGACGGCGTTTCAAATCGAGCATTACATAACCAATACGCTGACCAGGGCCATGATATGTGTACTGACCGCCCCGCCCCGTTTTAAACACAGGAAAGCGCGCATCAAGCAAATCATCATCCTGCGCGCTCGTCCCCGCCGTATACAACGCAGGATGTTCCAGCAGCCACAGCGCTTCGTCAGCTTCATCATTACGAATATCAGCCACACGCTGCTCCATAAAATCATGGGCATCTTGATACGCGACCAGACCATCTGCTTTAATAAATTCCATTACATACCTATATTTTTTACAACATTATAATATTTTACTTGCGCCAAGGAAAATGTTTTGCTATTTCACATAGCCTACCAAGCTACATAGTGCAAGTGCGGCCGTGGCGGAATTGGTAGACGCGCCAGACTAAGGATCTGGTGGGAGGTAATCCCGTGGAAGTTCGAGTCTTCTCGGCCGCACCATTTTTTCTTTCTACAGCTCCCTCTTAATTATTTTTATCAAATCTGTTACTCTCTCTAATGCAATATAGGGAATAGAGCTATGCCAGAATCAGAAAAATTAGAAATCCTCAAAGAAATCCGTGACCGTCAAATAGAAGCGATCGAAATTCAAAAGCAGCAATTTGCCATGTATCAAGAACAATTTGATCGCGCTGAGAAAATTCAGGACAAAGCAGAGATATTGCAAAACAATGCAAGCCGCGCATTCAAATTCATTTTGCCGATTATCGCACTGCTCTTAGCGATCGTATTATACAGCTTGTGGCAAAGCTACCGTTAAATCTGCTGCGCCAAGTACCTTACACGGGCAGAGAATACAGGAACGGCATCGTCCTCTTGAATATATCCACCATCTAATAAATAACGATTAAAAACAGCAAGGTCTGGGCTATTCGGCTCAGGGCGCACATCGCCTTTGCGATTCCAAAAAGGACGCGTTATCGGCATTGATACGCCAAATTGCCAAATCTGCCCTAAATCCGTCTCTTGGCTTTTATACGCTACGCGCGCCATAGCGCCACGCTGCCGTAGATCGTCAACGATTTCAAAGCATAAGTCATTCGCCTTGCGGTTTTCCAGCAGGAATGCGCTTCGCGCGGTATCATCTTCGGGACCATAAGCCTTAATGCCCATATAAACGCTTGCGCAAAAAACGGCGCTAAGTATCGGTGTATAGATATCATTACCAGCAATACGGCTATGGAGTAGCGGGCGTTTGTTATACCCCGTATTAAACGTTGGCAGCGCCGTTGATGATGCGGGAAAGTATATCTCTGAGAGCAATGTGAGGGGCGCAGATACTTGCGCTTCAAGCTTACGCCTGAACGCAGCATTGTGCTGATTTCTCAAAATGGCCGGTATATGCGACATCGCGTCAACGCTCCAAAGCAATAATTACACCACGATATATAGCGCACACCCCATGATTATGTCAAGGCATTGCGTTTTTTGTGCAGCCCAGCATAGAATTTTCCGTGTGAAAGCCAGCTATGCATAACTATCACTTGCTGCGCCCTTTGCCATTTGTTAAAAATTGCAGTGCTGAACGCTTTTCTAAGCGCAAGGTAATAGAGTGTTTAAACAAATAAAAGAGAGTCTTAAAAGCATGAAAGACAATATTCGTGAAGCGGCCTTAGAATACCACAAATTCCCAACCCCAGGTAAAATCGCCATCGTCCCGACCAAAGCGATGGCGACGGCAAAAGACCTTGCGCTGGCTTATTCCCCCGGCGTTGCCGCTCCTTGTGAAGAGATCGCAAAAGACCCTTTAAAAGCGCTTGATTACACATCGCGCGGTAATTTGGTTGCCGTCATTACAAACGGCACAGCCGTTCTTGGTCTTGGCGCGATTGGCGCTTTGGCATCAAAGCCTGTGATGGAAGGTAAATCCGTCCTGTTTAAAAAATTCGCTAATATTGATTCTGTTGATATTGAAATTGATGAACTTGATGTCGATAACTTTGTTGATACAGTTGCCCGCCTTGAGCCATCTTTTGGCGGCATTAACCTCGAAGACATCAAAGCGCCAGAATGTTTTGAAATTGAAGAACGCCTGCGCGAGCGTATGAATATTCCGGTTTTCCATGACGACCAGCACGGCACCGCGATTATTGTTGGCGCGGCTTTTACAAACTGGCTGCATTACACTGGGCGCGACATTAAGAACATCAAACTTGTTGCTTCTGGCGCTGGCGCGTCGGCCATAGCCTGCCTAACCCTGATCCATGAAATGGGGTTACCCAAAGAAAACATCATCGTCTGTGACCGTAACGGGCCTGTCTATAAAGGCCGCAACGAAGGCATGGATAAAGCGAAGGAAAAATTCGCCAATGATACAGATGCCCGCACATTAGACGACGCCATTGCTGGCGCTGACGTATTCCTCGGCCTATCTGGCCCTGGCGCGGTTAGCCAAGCGCAAATTGGCATGATGTCAAAAGCGCCGTTGGTGATGGCACTTGCCAACCCAACACCTGAAATTATGCCCGAAGAAGTCAAAGCCGTGCAACCAGAAGCGATTATCTGCACAGGGCGCTCTGACTTCCCAAACCAAGTGAACAACGTACTTTGTTTCCCGTTTATTTTCCGCGGCGCATTGGATGTTGGCGCAACAGCCATTAATGAAGCAATGAAAATTGCCTGCGTTAAAGCCATCGCCGAACTTGCCCGCAAAGAAGCGGACGCAGAAGTTGCGAGCGTTTATAGTGACGAGCAATTGGAATTCGGGCCTGAATACCTTATTCCTAAACCATTTGACCCGCGCCTGATCTCTGAACTGCCGATTAAGGTCGCGCAGGCCGCTATGGATACAGGCGTTGCAACGCGCCCTATTACCGATATGCTTGCATATAAAGAACATTTGGAATCGCATATCATTAAAACCAACATGGTAATGCGCCCGATTTTCAGCCGCGCAAAGCAAGACCCAAAACGCGTTGCTTATTGCGAAGGCGAAGAAGAAAAAATTCTACGTGCCGTGCAGACCGCAGTCGATGATGGCATTGCAAAACCTATTGTGATTGGTCGCCGCAGCGTCATTGAAATGCGTATCAAGAAATTGCGCCTACGCTTAGAAATCGACAAAGACTTTGAGCTTTGCGACCCTGAAAGCGACCCGCGTTATCGCGATTACTGGACAACATATCATGAACTTTTGGAGCGACGCGGCGTAACGCCAGCCTATGCAAAAACAATTGTCCGTACCGATACAACGGTAATCGGCGCATTAATGCTGCACAAAGGCGATGCTGACGCGGTTATCTGCGGCGCTTATGGTCGCTTTAAAGACCATTTGCAACATGCACATGACATTATCGGCGTACATAAAGATGCAAAAACACTTTCTGCCCTCACGGCGCTGATTACCAATAAAAGCACAATCTTTATCACTGACACCCATGTCAATGTAACGCCAACCGTTGAAGAATTGGTTGAAAATACGCTGCATGCAGCAGAAGAAGTACGCCGTTTTGGCATCGTCCCTAAAGTTGCGATGATTACCCATTCAAATTTCGGCAGCCGCGATAGCGAAAGCGCGCAGCGTATGGCAGAAGCGTGCCGCATCATCAAAGAAAAAGCCCCTGACTTACAAATTGATGGGGAAATGCATGCTGATGTCGCTCTGCGCCAAGCTATACGTGAGGAAGTTATGCCCCATTCAACGCTCAAAGAAGATGCAAATTTGCTGGTTATGCCAAACCTTGATGCGGCGAATGTTGGCCTGAACCTGACCAAAGCAATGACAGATGGCATTTCGATTGGCCCGCTGATATTAGGCGCGCGCCTACCTATTCATATTGTGACCCCTTCTATGTCGACACGCGGCATTATTAACATGACGGCGATGGCGACAATTTCAGCGCAAGTCGCCGAACAAAAGCGCGATAATATAGTGCAGGATACGCTGTTTAACAAATCACAGGCTATTGCCTAGATTTTAAGAAATCTAAATAATTTTTTAAGCCTTTCCCTATAGTTTAGGGGAAGGCTTTTTTCAATCCACTTGCGAAGTTTGATAAAAACTGCTACAACACTTGAGAAATAACCAACTAAAAATCATAAATTACAGGTACGGGATGTCTCCAGACAGAAATCTTAACACAGATACTGCCGATGAAACTGCTGACGACACAAAGTCGGGGCAGGAAAACTCTCTATTCGGCCTGCAAGACGCGCAAGTAAAGGCCGTCACCGCATTGCTGCATGCAGGTAAAGATGCCCGCAAGCCGCTGCAAGGCCTGCTTGGTGAGATGAGCAATGCCGATATTGCTGAACTCGTTGCCAAGCTTCATAACGAACACCGCGAAGCCCTATTCGACCGTCATAGTCAAGATTTCGACCCGAACATGTATGCCGAGATCGAAACAGAAATTCTCTCTGACGTTATCGGCCTTATGCCGACCGAAGAAGCCGCCAACATTGTTGACGCACTTGACAGTGATGATGCGCTCGACCTTATTATTGCTCTTGAAGAAGAGCAACAAGATGAAATCATCCGTCAGCTTTCGGCGAAAACACGCCTAGAGCTAAAAGAAGGCATGAACTTCCCCGAAGATTCCGCCGGTCGTTTGATGCAACGTGAATTTGTCGCGATCCCACAATTTTGGACCGTTGGCAAAACCATTGATTATTTACGCGCCGCATCGGATGAAATTCCCGATGAGTTCTTTGATATTTTCGTGATTACTCCGACCTATCACGTCGCAGGCGAAATTCCATTGAGCCGCCTGATTAAAGCGAAGCGTTCAGAAAAACTTGATAGCCTCACCCTTGATGATATTCACGCTATACCAGCGGATTCAGACCAAGAAGATGTCGCCCGCATTTTCCGCCGTGAAAACCTTTCTTCCGCCCCCGTTGTTGACAGCAGCGGGCGCCTTATTGGTGTGGTCACTGTTGATGATATTATTCACGTTATTGACGAAGAAGCCGAAGAAGATTTCTTGAAACTCGGTGGTATTGAGGAGGACGATTTATATCGCGCTGTTCTTTCCACCACAAGCTCGCGTTTCCGCTGGCTCTTCCTTAACTTGCTGACGGCTATATTTGCGTCCCTTATTATTGCCTTATTTGAAACCACCATTGATAAAATCGTCGCGCTTGCGATTTTGATGCCTATTGTGGCTTCTATGGGCGGAAATGCTGGCACGCAGGCGCTAACCGTTGCCGTGCGCGCCCTTGCCACAAAAGAACTATCACGCTCCAACACGCTGAGGATTATTTGGAAAGAAACCCTTGTCGGCTTTATTAACGGTGCGGTTTTCGCCGTACTCATCGGCTTTGCCGCGACATTATGGTTCCAAGATTACATGCTTGGCGGCGTAATTGCTGCCGCAATGATCATTAATCTGCTTGTCGCTGGCCTGTTTGGCGCAGGTATTCCCGTTGTCCTTGACCGCCTAGGCTCTGACCCCGCTATCTCATCCACCGTGGTCTTAACGACCGCAACTGATGTTATCGGCTTCTTTGCTTTCCTAGGGCTTGCTTCACTATTCCTTGTTTAAATAATAAGAATGTGGTTTAAACAAAATCATGGTTAAAAAAGCAAAAAAGAAAACAACAAAAGTAACAAAGAAGAGCAAAAGCACAGCGAAGAAAAAGGCTGCGCGCCTTTCGCCATGGGCTATATTTGGCAAGCTTTTTAAATGGGGCTTTGTCTGCGGCCTATGGTGCGCATTAGCCGTTATTTTACTCACATTATGGTATGCGCGCGAACTGCCAGAGATCACAAAGAATGCTGAATTTGAGCATCGCGCCGCGATTACCATTTTAGCCAACGACCAAAGCAAAATCACGCGCATAGGTGAATTAAAAGGTGTTAGCGTTCAGATACGCGACGTACCGGATTATGTGCGATTTGCAATTATATCGATTGAAGACCGCCGTTTTTACACGCATTTCGGCATTGACCCCAAAGGCGTAGCCCGCGCAATCTACACCAAAATTTTCCGCGGCGGACGGCTTGCGGGCGGCTCAACTCTTACCCAGCAACTGGCAAAAAACTTATTTTTAAGCCATGAGCGTAGCGTAAAACGTAAAATTCAAGAAGCCCTGCTCGCCCTTTGGCTTGAACGCACATTGACCAAAGATGAAATTTTAAGCGCCTATATTAACCGTGTCTATTTCGGTGCAGGCAGTTACGGCATCGAAGCCGCCGCGCAAACTTATTTTAGTAAATCAGCAACGGCCCTTAACCTAGGCGAAGCTGCGATTTTAGCGGGGCTTTTAAAAGCCCCTTCACGCTATGCACCGACCAATAATCTTGCCCTCGCCCAAAAGCGTGGCAGGCTTGTGCTAAACGCCATGGTCGAAGAAGGCTATATCACACAGACAGAATCTGAAATGCAGGCCGGCCTAAGCGTTACGCGCCCGAAGCCGCAGCCGATACAATCTGATAGTGGGCGTTATTTCGCCGATTGGATCATTAGCGAGGCCGCAAAGCTTGTTTCCATGCCTGAACAGCACATCATCATTGAAACAACCCTTGACCCTGAACTGCAAAACGCATCACAATTTGCGCTGATTAATGCAACAAAGCGTTACGGCGAAGAAAAAGCATTCTCACAAGGCGCGACAATCAGTCTTGGCACGGATGGCGCTGTCTATGCGATGGTTGGCGGCGTGAATTACCGACAAAGCCAGTTTAACCGCGCGACGCAGGCACAGCGATCCCCTGGCTCTGCCCTGAAACCATTTATATATTTAACCGCGCTTGAAAAAGGCTGGCAGCCTGATGATTTAATCCTTGATGGAGAAATCGTAGATGGCGAATATCGCCCTGAGAATTACGCGGGGCGTTTTTACGGTGAAGTCACGCTGAATGAAGCGTTGAGTAAATCAATGAATACCGCCGCCATTCGCCTGACGCTGGATGTTGGCATTGGCAATTTCATTAAAAAACTGCGCAAATTCGGTATTACATCACCGCTTAGCCGTGACCTATCTCTTGTCCTCGGTAGCTCTGGCGTATCTGCCATTGAACTGAGCGCCGCTTATGCCGCCTTGATGAATGAAGGCATTAAAGTTGAACCTTACGGCATAAAACGTATCCTGACAGATGAAGGCGTGATACTTTATGACCGCAGCACAGAGCGTCATGTTAAACAGCGCGTCGCCAGAGAAAAATACGTCGAGCGCCTCAACCTTATGCTTGCCCATACCGTCCAATATGGCACAGGGCGCGGCGCGCAAATTGAAGGCATGAACACCTATGGCAAAACAGGCACTTCACAAGATTCGCGCGATGCATGGTTTGTTGGCTTTAACGCGGATATCACAAGCGCAGTATGGCTTGGTAATGATGACAATGCGCCCATGGACCATGTCACGGGCGGCGCTCTTCCTGCGCGGATTTGGAAAGAAATCATGACATCAACGCTGAGCGATAAAACGCCGCCAAGACCGAGTGTTAATAACGAGCCTTCAGGCTTTAGCGCTTTGATCCATAGCCTATTGGGCAGCCCAACCCCGCAGGCAGATACAGCGTACCATCAAGCACCAAAACCGCAATATAACGAATAAAAAAAAGCAGCAACCGATAAAGGCTGCTGCTTCAAAAATTATAGCACTGAAATTTAAGATTATTACATCATGTCACGGCGCTTAATTACCCGCGCCATTCATAATAGCCACAAAGCCCTTACAGTAAGTTTGTTGTAACCGCTTCGTCCATGATCTTATACTCGCGCTTAAAGCTCGCAAATTTATCTTCGCCGATACTATCCCAATGCGCGTATAAATCCTGCAATGCTTGGCCTGCGCTGCCGTAATCCAGCGTGCTTCGTGTGCGGGCATTATCAGCGAACTCCAAGAACTCACTTGGGAAAGATAGGCGCGGGGCAAGCAGGCCTAAATCAAGCAATATGCGTGCAACTTGCGCATCCTGTAAATCCATCATATCTGCGGTGAACTGAATGGCAGAGAGAACCTTTACTTCCATGCGGCTATTAGCAACATAACGTAGGTGGCGCATAAAACGTGCGTAAATCTCCATATCGACTTTATCTTTAAGGTCAAGCGGCGGTAAAGGAAGAATTACGCTCTCTACTTTATTGTCGTTAGATTTAAATGTTTTTTCTGTTTTCTGGCTAGTCATATTGGCCTCCCGTTCGTGGCTATTAACTTGTGCTGTAACTCCACCATGCCCGCTGTTAATTAATAGAATCTTAACAGCGTTAATATTTGCTCTAAAACCCACTGTTACGCTGTGGGTAAGTGTTTTTAACATGTGTAGATAGTTTAAAAACGTCCATAAACGTATTAAGTTTCACCAACCGATTCTTTCTGTGCAAACAGCTGTGCATATCTCACCCAGACATAAAAAAACACGCCCCGTTGAGAGCGTGTTTTTATTATTGCTTATTTGTCGCAGAAGCCTATTAAGCAGCCTTCTGCATTGCGCCTTCCAGCCCTTCGACAATTTTATCGAGGAAAGCTTGGGTGTTAAGATATGGCTGATTTTCGCCGACCAATATCGCAAGATCTTTGGTCATGAAGCCCGCCTCCACCGTATCAATGCACACTTTCTCTAGCCCCTCGGCGAAATCAATCAATGGCTGGTTGTTATCAAACTTACCGCGATATTTAAGGCCGCGTGTCCATGCGAAAATTGACGCAATTGGGTTGGTTGATGTTTCTTTACCCTGCTCATGCAGGCGGAAGTGACGCGTTACTGTGCCGTGTGCGGCCTCAGCTTCGACTGTGTTGCCGTCTGGCGTCATTAATACAGATGTCATTAGGCCAAGTGAGCCAAAGCCTTGTGCGACGATGTCAGACTGTACATCACCATCATAGTTCTTACATGCCCAAACAAATCCGCCGCTCCATTTAATCGCGCAGGCGACCATGTCATCAATCAGGCGATGTTCATAAGTTAAGCCCTTTGCATCAAATTGCTCTTTAAACTCTGCATCAAAGACTTCTTGGAACAAATCTTTGAAACGTCCGTCATAGGCTTTCAAGATCGTGTTCTTGGTTGACATGTACACAGGATATTCACGCTGCAAGCCATAGTTAAAGCAAGAACGTGCAAAACCTTTAATACTGTCATCAAGGTTATACATCCCCATCGCTACGCCAGGGCCATCGAAATTAAAGATTTCCATTTCCTGCGGCGCGCTGCCATCTTCTGGAGTATAGGTCATCGTTAAACGCCCAGCGCCCGGAATTTTAACATCCGTTGCGCGGTATTGGTCACCAAAAGCATGACGACCAATAACAATTGGCTGCGTCCAGCCCGGGACGTAACGCGGCACATTGTCGCAAATAATCGGTTCACGGAAAACAGTGCCGCCGATGATATTACGGATTGTACCATTGGGCGAACGCCACATTTTTTTCAGGCCAAATTCTTCAACGCGACCTTCATCAGGTGTAATCGTTGCGCATTTTACGCCAACGCCATGTTCTTTAATCGCGTTCGCCGCGTCAATTGTAATTTGGTCATCCGTTTCATCACGTGACTGGATCGACAAATCATAATATTTAAGGTCCACATCAACATAAGGCAAAATCAGCTTCGTCTTAATGAAGTCCCATATAATACGGGTCATTTCGTCGCCATCTACCTCAACGATAGGATTATCAACTTTAATTTTACGCATGTAACCGTGCTCCCTTTGTGCATATCTTTCAAATGAGCAGATATTATGAGCTTATTTCCGCAAAGATCAAGATACCGCCCCCACTTCGTGCACAGCACAAGATCAACACAGTTAAAGCAAGCGGCGGAACATTTAAAAGCACATGACGGCAATTTATGTGGTTTCAAGTTGCAAACTAGCATATAATTTCACCATGAAAATTATAAAACAACATGCATATCTATTCTGCGCGCTTATCTGCCTCACCTTCCCCTTTGCGGCTTCCGCGATGGAAGGTAATAACCAAGAGAAGCCCCCTTTAGACGTCTACTGGACAAAATTCATTGCCCAAGACCGTGACAATGACAATATCTATGATGGGTTAACAGCCCAGCTAAACATAAAAACAGCCTGCGTGGGGCATTACGCATTAAGCGCTACGCTTGAGAGCGCCGCAGGGAAGCTGTTATCTTCCAGCCCCATATTTGAATATACATCACCTATTCAAGACCCATCACTCAGCTTCACCGCCGCAATTAGCGATACGCCGCGCAATATTCAGGTGACATTTTCAGGGGAAGATATTCGCCGCGCTGGGGCAAGCGGTGTTTACAGCGTTAAATTAATGAATATGGGGCAAATTATTTGTGATTATGGCACAAGCCCATATAAAGAAATCATTATCCCCAGCCCACCATTCAACCATCTAGAATTTGGTGAGAATTGTGGCACACCGCCGCGCCCCTGTAGAGACGTTTACAAATAAGCCTCATTCTCTCGCACAGCGCCCCGCATTATCCCTTGACTCCAAGACTCTCCTTATGTAAATTAATACAAATTTTTACATAAGGTAAGCAGGATTATCATGGCAGTATTTGGAATTTTCGGCAAAAAACAACAAACTTTACCACCACCGCCACCTAAGCCGCGTAGATTTAACATGGATAATATTTTTGATGTCATTGAATATTGCGTCCTTAAAGCCCCTGAAAATGCAACCGCTATCATCACCCAGTTTCTAACGGATAATCCTGATCAACTAAACAAGCGTTACAACGATGAAACTAAGCCTGAAAATGGCGCAAGCCTATGGCGCGTTGAAGGCGCAACGCCGTTAATGGTGCTGATGCACTTTAATAATAGTCGTAACGCAAAAATATACGACCACATAGAAGATGGTCAACGCATTGAGGGTAAAATGGCGATATTCGAGCCGCAGCTATTTGATAATCTAATCGCGTTGGGCGCAGAGCTAAACGCTGAAGATAAACAGGGCAGAACGGCGCTATTTTACACAACCGAAAATAACAAAGACATCACCATTAAACTTTTAGAAAATGGCCTTGAATATCATAAATTTTTCAACGGCGAAGAACGTTGCATTAGCGGCAACTACACCTCCTACGTTCATTATGCTATCCAAGAATTTGAATCAGGAAAATTCACGAGGCTTGATAACCAAACGGCTGCGTTAAGTCATATTTTTTATACAAAAGCATCACAATATTACCCAAGCGGTGATTACAATTTTAAAGATCTTAACAATGGACAATACGCATTAAGAAAAAGGCTTCTTGTCGATTTTGCACAAAGTGCTATCCACCATCAGGAAGGCTATGATGGTAATATGGGCTACAGCACCGGACAATGGCGTACAAAAGACATTGAAAGTTTTGATACCTACTTAAACCAAGACCTTATAAACCGCGCCCGCGTGTTTATGGAGAGCGGCGCGCAGATTGAACCTGCCAAAGCGGTTTCTGCACCTACCACAAAATCGGCCACGAATAGGCGTAATTTTAAGCCTATTGTTTAATTTTGTTTTAGAATGTTAGACGCCTAAACCAACAAGGGCTTTGGCATATTCTTCTGGTCTAAAGGGCTGTAAATCCTCGACCGTTTCGCCGACGCCGACCGCGTAGACAGGCAATTTGAACTGCTCTGCCAGCGCCACAACAACGCCGCCCTTAGCTGATCCATCAAGCTTTGTAACAACCAGCCCCGTAACATTGACCAAAGACTTAAATGTTTCAACCTGCGTAATCGCATTTTGCCCCGTGGTTGAATCTAATACGAGCAAT
>DELD01000034.1:44934-45402 GCA_002354205.1 Micavibrio sp. UBA2705
GTGGTTGAATCTAATACGAGCAATACTTCATGTGGCACATCATCACTATGCTTTTTAAGCACACGGATAATTTTTTCCAGCTCCGCCATTAAGTTTTGCTTGTTATGCAGCCGCCCTGCCGTGTCAATCATCAAGATATCCGCATCTTCATCTAATGCCTTTTGATAGGATTCATAGGCTACCGCAGCGGCATCTGACCCTATATCTTTTGACACGAAAGCGCTGCCTGTGCGCTCCGCCCAGATTTGTAGCTGTTCAACGGCGGCGGCGCGGAATGTGTCCCCAGCGCCTAAGGCAACCTTCTTCCCCGCTTTAAAATGCATTTGATGGGCAAGTTTACCAATAGTTGTTGTCTTACCAACGCCATTAACCCCGCAAACCAAAATAACGCGCGGGCCTTTTTCAGGCTTTTTCATTTCAAGCTGGCGCGCACAGGGTTTTAAAATCTCGGTAATTTTATCGGCGAGG
>DELD01000037.1 GCA_002354205.1 Micavibrio sp. UBA2705
CGTGCCAATCGCCGCCAAGCGCTAAATAAAGGGCGCTGCGGGTTGCCCATTTTTCTTGCTGTTTTAATTTAAATCTCTGTTCAGTCGCGTAGCGGCGCTGCTGAATGTCTAAATATTGCTGCAGAGTTGCGATGCCGCTTAAATAGCGGTCTTGTGTAAGTTTCTCTGCTTTGCGCAAAGCGGTGAGCGATTTTTCAATGCTGTGATATTCATCCGTGAGGTCACGATCTGCCTTGAGGCGCGTTTCAACTTCATAGACCGCATTGAGGACTTGATCCGCATAGACAGCGACGGCTTCGCGCGCTTGAGATTCTTTCAGCGCAATATTCGCGCGAAGCTTACCGCCTTCAAAAATACGCTGCGTTAATGATGCTAATAATGATCCTGCCATATTTTGCGGTGAGAATATGCCGCCAGTGCTTGCGCTGCTATACCCTACAGCGCCACCTAGATTTAATGAAGGATATAAATCAGCCATCGCAACGCCAATGTTGGCGCTGGCGGTTTTGCTGCGTAATTCTGCGGCTTTAAGGTCAGGACGGCGGTCAAGCAGCTGCGCGGGAACGCAGCTTGCGACATCTAATGGTGGGGTAACAAGGTCAAACGGCGCGGATAGCGGGTCAGTTGTGCCCGGCATTTCGCCAAGTAATATATCAAGACGGTAAATATCGTCCATCAAGGCGCGCTCATATTTGTAAACCTCAGCATAAACGCTGCGATAATTTTCCTCGACGAGATAAACATCAGAAAGACTTGTGCCTTTAACGCCCAAACTATAGCGATTTTGTACTAAGTTATAGATCTTCTTTTGATTGATATAGTTCTTTTGTGCAAGGTCGAGCAGATCCTTATTCACCGCAATAGATACACGGCGGTTCAATAATTCGGCGATGAGGCTGTGGGTAAGGGCTTCATAGTCATAGCGCGCGGCTTGGTAGTTGGCTTCAGCGGCTTCTGCACCGCGGCGGATGCGCCCAAACAGGTCAATTTCCCATGATGCGCTAAGCTGCGCATTATAGCTATTTGCGTATGTGCGCTGCGTTGTTGTGATGCCATTTGCGGGGGTGAAACTACGCCCTGCATCAGCTGATGCACCCAGAGAAGGCGCGAAATTGCCGCGCGCCGTGTCTGTTTGGGTGCGCGCTTGTACGATGCGCTCACTTGCCTGCGTTAAAGATAGGTTCTGGCGCAGCAGCCTATCGGCATAATCATTAAGCACAGGGTCGCCAAGGCGCTCCCACCATAAACTCATATCAGCGCTTTGACCGATTCTATCAAAGCTGTTGTGAAATGTGGCTACGTCTTGCGCTGGTGTAGCGGGGCGCATAAAATCTGGCCCTACCGCGCAAGCGGAGAGCAGCAAACAAAGTCCTGTAATTTTCAATGTGTTGGCAAACAAAGTTATTACCTAGCTTTATCTAAATATATGTTGAGGCTTTATATTGGGACAATATAGCGCAGCCTAAGAAAATTGAAAGCAGAAATGTACCCATTGGTACAAAAAATGGCGTAAGGGCAAGGCTTGGAATTAAACTGACTTAATTTACCTGAAGAAATTAAGCGACCAAAGGTAAGGTTAACGCAAAATGTTTAACGATTCCTTTTCAAGATCGGCAGACTTAACATTAATTTCAATGCCCATCTTGTCTTTAAGCGCGGCTTTACCGCGTTTGAGAAGCGAGCGTATGCTTTGTTCGCTGCGGTCAAGCTTAACGGCAATTTCAGCCACGTTGAGTTCATCATAGTAAAACATGCGCAGCGCCATGCACTGCATTTGCGGCAAGCTTGCCATTAAATGTGCGAGTTTTTCCGCAACTTGGCGCTGTAGCGCATCTTGATATGCGGTCTCATTGCCTGCATCGGCGATCACCATGTCATCGCCATGCGTGTCAGGGCGTTTTTTGCGTTTAATATCTATGCATTTGTTGAATGATACGCGGTAAATCCATGTTGAAAAACGTGCTTTGCCTTCTGGATCCCAGTTTTTGATGTTCTGCCATAGGGTGAGGAATATTTCCTGTACGGCATCTTCGGCCTCTTGTTCATCTTTGAGGATCGATAGGCTTAAACGCCAAATCTTGGTGTAATAACGCTGCATGAGCACTTGATAGGCAGCCTTGTCATCATTAACGACCAAAGCGACAAGCTTCGCATCATCAACGCTGTGCAGCGGCGCAGTTGTTTCGGGGGGCAGAGGGGCGTGATTGTTTGGTGCTGATACAGATGCGTTACCTGTATCATCCGCAGGAATGCTGCCTAAGGGCGCATCTGTTTGCGGCGCTAATTTTTGTGCTGAACGATCTATCACTTAAAGTACCTCTCTTATCATTTTAACGTACTAGTGATAGGTAATGCAAATATCAGGCCAGTTTGCACGGGGCCTGATATTTAAAGGGATTTTTTAACTTGAGGTCGATAGCGAGCCGCCAGAAAGATCAGGTCTTTCATCCGCTGCGGCTTTGTCAGCGGGGCTTTTCGCGTCCTTGGCAAAGCTGCACCAACGCTTATATACAGGCTCTATCGCGCCAATAATGTCGTCAAACGCCTTTGCAGGGTCGGGTTCGCGGTGGACTTTAGCAAGCGCGCCGAAAATCGTGTTGTAAAACCCGTTAAGGAAATCGGCGGCATCTTTGCCATTGTCAAAATCTAAATGCGTTTGCAGGCCAACCAAAATGTTGAATGTTTTTTCATTCAGGCGGCACATTTCGTCTAGTTTACCGTCTTGGTAGGCTTTTTTTGCCCCTTCAACGTTTTTAATCATGCCTTTATAAAGTTCGACCACAACGTCCATGCCGCTAATGGTATTTACCTGCGTTTGCTTATAGGCGCCTGCGGCGTTTGCATAGGGGTTATTACCAACCGGCGCCGATGGTTGTGCCTGTGTGTATACGCCTTGATTTGTATAATTAGTCATCTTTATTGGTTCCTAACAATGCTCTTACGGTGTTAAGCAGCGAATCTAAGCGGGAGAGCTTTGCTTCCATTGCTGCGTATTTTGCGATTGCATCCTCTCGGATTTCTTCGCCGCGTTCACGAATTTCTTTTGCGTCTTCTACATAATCTTGATTTTCGTCATTCAGGGCTGATATTTGGTCTTGGATCACGCCTGTTGGGCTGGTGTAGCTTTCAATTGTGTTGTTGAGGAGATCGGCAAGTCCTGCGCTTAATGTGATCGCCACGGAAGTGTCTGTTGCCCCTGCATAGGCGAAAGTAAGGCCTTCATAGGGGGTGCCAGCGTTGCCGACAAGGCGGTTGCCGCTTTGTATTGAAAACACGCTCTGACCACCAACCGTGGCTGCAGTGATGTCGCCATTTACATCAACGGTAATATCAACGTTGAAACTTAAATCTTCAATGGTGGATGTGTTGCCAATAATTGCAAATTCATCATTATCGCTGCTTACGTCCGTCGCGAAGAAATTCGCAACATTTTGAAAGTCATCTAAAAGCGCGGCGTCTAAATCAGCTTCTTTTTCAACAAGTAAACGGTTCTGAGAATCAAAAGTGATCCCTAAATTACGCAGTGAACCCGCTAGGCCATCACCAGCTGCGCTTGAAAGCAAGGTGGAGACTTGATAATTAAACGTTTCTAAGAAGTTATCAGAAAATAAAATGGCTTCCTCAGGAACAGAGCCATCAGCGTTAACTTGCTGATTGATAATCGCAAATTCACGAAAAGCATTATAACTATCGACAAAATCAAGCACAGCTTCTTTCGCCGACGAAATATCATTATCAACAGATATGGTCAGCGTACTGCCAGCATCAGCTTCAAGGACATCAAAGCTTAAGCCATCAATCAAATCATCATAGGCGTTATCATCACGTGTGATCGTTGCGCCGTTTAATATGAC
Organism: Micavibrio sp. UBA2705; assembly: GCA_002354205.1. Lineage (GTDB taxonomy): Bacteria > Pseudomonadota > Alphaproteobacteria > Micavibrionales > Micavibrionaceae > UBA2705. The sequence goes on from DELD01000037.1 coordinate 3,855, forward strand.
GCGTGAACCTTGTTCATTTTGAATGATTTGTGCTGCTTCAAACGCATCCGCGCCATCAACAATGCCTAAATTTTGCATGACGCTACCGCTAAGCGTTGAAATTGTCATTGCTTCGTTGGTTTCAGTGCCTTCGATAATTAACTGATATTCGGTTTCTGACACTTTGATTACCGAGGCGCTTACCCCTGAATCGCCAGTGCTGAGGTTAATTTTATCAGCAATGTCTTGTAGACTGTCCGTGGCGGCAACATCAATTTGCTGCGCGGCTTTGCTATCAATGCCGATTGTAAACGAACCGACTTCGTTTAAATCAGCGTCTTTATCAACGACATTTATACTGCCGGCTGAAAATTCTTGCGCTTTTTGTTCAACGACGATTGTATAATCACCTATTGGTGCGTTTTCTTCGATGGATACGTTAATTAAGCTTGTCGCGATTGCGCCAGTGGATTGTAAATCACCTGTGCGCTGCGCAAATGCGTTACCGTTATCAAGAAAGCTGGTTTGGCTTTTTAAATTGGTTAAAGATTCTTGGAAATTCTGGGCAAGGCCGTAAAACTCTTCATAGCCTGCGATCAATAAATCATTTTCTTGGACTTTTATGTCGATTTTGTCCGCTTTGACATTGTTTTGCGCGACTTCGTTTTCAATCAACGCACCAGTGTTCAAATTGGACGATGTACCAGTAACGATGGTTGTTCCACCTGAGTTTGTAACTGTTCCTACTGATAAATTTGACATGGTCTTATCCTAAATTAAAATTGCATTCCCTAATTCTATATTTTTATTATTATTTATATTTTTTGGTTTTTCGCTCTGGTTTCTCATTGGAATAAAAAGAAGAGGAAAAAGGGA
>DELD01000028.1:0-2576 GCA_002354205.1 Micavibrio sp. UBA2705
TTGCTTCTTTTTAAAATAACCTGATAAAAAACAGATACATCATCGGCATTAATTGGTCCTTTTTATAATAAATATTCTAATGTTAGATAGAATAAAAATACTGAGACTAATATAATTTCTGCATTAAATAACGCTTTATCATCTTGCTTTGAATTTTTGTACTTTTCTGAAAAATTATTCATATCTAATTCCCTCATTTTTATGTTTCTATTTCTTTTTACCTCCCATACCGACCGGTACGTATCTACCTTCTTATTATTGCCCATAAATAATTAATAAATACTAAACATAGACATTTTTCATTTTACAAAAGAGGCAAGCGCCCCATAACAGCACATTAACTAAGCCAATAAAAAAACATGTGCATGGCTTGTTAAACGCTCTGCACATGTTTTTTTTATCGGCTTATACTGCATCTTATGAGTTTACAAGATATCACATATTTCCTTGCGGCCTTGCTGTTCGTTTTGGCGTTAATGGCTGGGCTTGCTTTGCTGTTAAAGAAAATGGGCATTGCAGGGCCTGCCCTTGTTACACCGAATAAGCGCCGCTTAAAGGTTATTGAAAACCTTGCCGTGGATTCGCGCCGCCGCATTATTCTTATTAAACGTGACGATAAAGAGCATTTATTATTACTCGGACAGAATAATGACATTGTGATTGAACAAAATATTACGCTATCGCCCGAAGATATTGACCGCATTAAAAAAGATCAGGAGCGCGCCGCATGATGCAGAAGAAACAAAAATTCGTGCTGTTTGGCATTGTCGTCGCTTTATTTGGTCTGCTTTTTATTCCAAGCGAAGTCTTCGCGCAGTCTTTCACACTTGATTTTGGGCAGGAAGAAGGCAATGGCTCGGTCACTGGGCGCATTATTCAAATGGTGGCTTTGCTCACTATTCTGTCATTAGCTCCCTCTATTTTAATTATGATGACATCTTTCACACGGATTATCGTCGTGCTGTCATTCCTGCGTACCGCAATGGGTATTCAGCAAACGCCGCCCAACACCGTGCTAATCTCGCTCGCGATATTCCTCACCTTCTTTATCATGGCACCAACAATGGAAGCCGCTTATAAGCAGGGCATCGAGCCGCTTATCAATGAAGAAATTGATGAAATGACCGCATTTGACCGCAGCGTTGAACCTTTTCAGGCCTTTATGCTTAAACATGTACGCGAAAATGATTTGCGCCTGTTTGTTGAAATTGGCAACATCCAAAATGTTGAAACGCCAGAAGCACTTCCTTTGCGCGTAGTTGTACCTGCCTTCATGATTTCTGAGCTACGCCGCGCCTTTGAAATTGGCTTTATGCTGTTCTTACCGTTTTTGATCATTGATATGGTGACCGCCTCGATATTAATGTCGATGGGTATGATGATGCTGCCGCCAGTGATGATATCCCTGCCGTTTAAAATCATCTTCTTCGTTCTGGTTGATGGCTGGCATTTGATATCAAGTTCATTGGTGCGCTCATTTGAAAGCGGCGCGCCGCCAGGGCTGTGACGGGGAAAACCATGCCCCCTATCACCACAAGATTCGCGCCATCCCCCACAGGGTACTTACATATAGGACACGCTTATTCCGCGCTGTTTACCGCTGTTCAGGGCGATAAATTTATACTACGCATTGAGGATATTGATCAAACCCGCGCCCGCCCAGAGTTTTATGATGCCATATATGAAGACCTTGAGTGGCTTGGGTTAAACTGGCCGCAGCCCGTTCTAAAACAATCCGAAAATATGGCAGCTTACCGCGCAGCGCTGGATAAACTCATCGCATTAGATGTGATTTACCCTTGCAGCTGCACCCGCAAAGACATTAGCGCCATGACCAATGCGCCGCACGGCCCAGAAGGTACATTATATACAGGCACATGCCGTCATAAACGCCTTTGTGATATGGATGAAGGTACTGATTACGCGCTGCGCCTTAATATTGACGCAGCATTAAAGCATATAGACCAGCCGCTTAGCTTTTATGACCACGCCGCCGGCAAACAAGACGTAAACCCGCATTTATTAGGTGATGTCGTCCTCGCCCGCAAGGAAACGCCAGCGAGTTATCATTTAAGCGTCTGTGTGGATGACCATGCACAGGGCATAAGTATAGTTACGCGCGGCGATGATTTAATCTATGCCTGCCACATTCACCGCGTCATTCAAGCACTGCTTGGCCTTGATGTGCCTGAATACCATCACCATAAACTGCTTTACGACCACGAGGGCAAACGCTTTGCCAAACGTAACCATAGCGTCACATTGCGCGACATACGCACCAAAGGCTTTAGCCTTGCTGATGTAAAAGCCATGATCGAAAATGGTGATTATTTAGAGAAGCTTGGCGCTGAGGGGCTGTAATCTGCACATATTTCTATACGCTGCGTAGCTCATCAATTTCATATGCGCGCCCGTTTTTCAGTGAAGGTATCTGCCCACGGCGTAGCGCCACTTCATCAAGGTCAATCTCCGCCATAATAAAGCCCTCATCCGCCCCTGCATCAGCAAGAACTTCGCCCCATGGGTTGATAATCAAAGAGTGCCCCCATGTTTCGCGCCCACCTTCATGTTCGCCG
>DELD01000028.1:2860-3521 GCA_002354205.1 Micavibrio sp. UBA2705
TCGCGCCCACCTTCATGTTCGCCGGTTTGCGCTGGCGCCAATATAAACACGCCATTTTCAATCGCCCGCGCACGCAGCAATACTTCCCAATGCGCTTTGCCCGTTGGCACAGTAAACGCAGCAGGCACAGTAATAATTTCCGCGCCGCGCTGCGCTAAATCCCTATAAAGATGCGGGAAGCGCACATCGTAACAAATACTCAGGCCAATTTGACCAATTTCGCTATGCACTAATGCCGCGCGCGCGCCGCCATCAAATGTTTTACTCTCGCGATATGCCATGCCATCAGGCGTATCAACATCAAACAGATGAATTTTATCATAGCGTGCAACCACCTTGCCTACGGGTGATATCAAATACGATCTGTTGAGTAATTTATTACTATCCGTTTTAATGGTGATCGAACCAAGCAAAAGCCAAATAGATAACGATGCGGCGCGTTTAATAAAATGCTCTAAAAACGGGTGCCCTGCTTCTGGCAGCGCGGTTTCAAGCTTACGCATTTGTGGGTGCACCATGTGACAGCTATTTTCAGGGGTTAGGATAAATTGCGCCCCCTTTTCAGCCGCCTGCGTTACATAACGGTCAATAATCTCTAAATTATCGGTAATCTCTGGACGCGCCGAGACTTGGATAAGCGCGACATTTACTTTTTCTGACA
>DELD01000028.1:3810-5687 GCA_002354205.1 Micavibrio sp. UBA2705
GCGCGACATTTACTTTTTCTGACATATTGTGACCATTCCATTTTATCCGCGCCATTTACGCTGCGCGGCTTTTTGCTTTTTGTTCAATTTCTTTGATTTTCTCGGCGCTCGGTGCAAATGCGCCATCAACATACGCCCCGCCCCATTTAACCATTTCGAGGATAATAGGCCGTAAAGCTTCGCCCTTAGCGCTTAAGCTGTACATATGGCGCACAGGGTTAGTTTGATACACCGCCTTGTCAATCAGCCCCGCGGCCTCTAATTTTTTCAGCCTATCCGCAAGAATGTTGGTTGAAATTTTCTCAGGCGCGCGTAAAAAGTCCTGATATTGCCCTGCGCCCAAAAGCAGCATGTCGCGAATAATCAGCAGCGTCCATTTATCACCAATAATGTCTAAGGTATTGGCAATCGGGCAGCGCGAACGTGCGCAGCCTTGTGTCATTTCACTATATTTCATTAAAACCCCTCATCCAGAACAGATTAAGATACAATCAAAGTGATTCTACCACATCTGTGATGCAGGGCAAAATAGGAATTTATACGTTAAGCTTCGGCGTAAAAAACGTAAGCTTAAGCGAGCATATCATTAAGCTTGCCGTCATAATCAAGCTCATGGAGATCATCGCAGCCACCGATAAGCTTATCATCAATGAATATTTGCGGAACAGATTTTGGGCCACCTGTGCGCTCAATCATTTTTGCGCGCGCCGCATCGTCGCCTGTAATATCATAGCGGATGTAATCAACGCCTTTGCGATCCAACAGTTTTAATGCACGTACACAGAAAGGACATGTCGTCCAATAATATATTTCGACTTTTGCGCTCATCACTCTATACTCCTTAAATATTGCTCTTAATGTAAATAAACCAATTTGATTTTAAAACAATGCTAAAAACAAAACAACCCGATGTTATTATCTCTGGTGCAGGCGTTGCGGGCTTATCGCTTGCTTTGCTGCTTTCAAATGCGGGGCTCAAAATCACCCTTATTGATCCTATGCAAAAACCAAACGCCAAGGCGTTAAAGCTGGGCGCTGTTAACCAAGATATTGGCACACGCACCATCGCCCTGATGAACGATACATTGGACACATTAGCGCAAACTGGTGTTCTGGGCGAAATCACACCACATATGGAGGATATGTGCGCCCTGCAAATTATTGATGCGGGCGATGTAAAAGACAAAGAAATCACCTTCACATCAGCCGAAATTGACCTGCCACGTTTTGGCGCAAATATCCCAAACGCCATATTATCAAAGGCACTCATCAGTAAGGCCGCTAAAGACAAAAACATCATAGTTTTATATGATAATGAGGTTGAGAGCTTTACAAGCACGCAAACAAACGTCACCGTCCACTTAAAAAACAAGAAAACGCTCACCGCCGCATTATTAGTCGGCGCAGATGGCCGCAATTCAAAAGTCCGCACGCTTTGCGAGATTGACACAGAAGTCAAAGATAGCGCACAGCGCGCCCTAACCTGCATATTAGACGCTGAACAATTTCACAACCACACATCAACCGAGTTTCATTATGAGGGCGGCCCCTTTACGATCGTCCCACTACCTGAAGGCAAAGTATCCCTCGTCTGGGTTGAAAAGCAAAGCCGCGCTGAATATTGGCTCGCCCAAGACAGCGCAGACCAAGAAGCAGAAATCAACGCTATGGCAAAAGGCCTGCTGGGGCATTTATCCCTTATCAGTAAAATTGATTCATATCCCTTAATATCACTGCAAGCAAAGCGCGTTACCGATACCCGCATCGCGCTGATCGCCGAAGCCGCCCACGTCCTCCACCCTATGGGCGCGCAGGGGCTTAACGCTTCGCTGCGTGACGTTGCTATAATGGCGGAAAAAATTATTGCTGCTGCAGGG
>DELD01000028.1:5994-7601 GCA_002354205.1 Micavibrio sp. UBA2705
GTGGTATTGATTTTGGCGACGCGGTCACACTCAGCCAATATGCAGCCCAGCGCCAAAATGACGCGGCAATGCGTAATAAATTCTCATTTAGCCTGAATAAAATGGTTGCTAATGATTCTTGGTCGTTAAAGATACTGCGCCGCTTTGGCCTTGGCACGTTAAAGCAGCACAGCCATTTGCGTCACGCCATCATGCGCTATGGCCTTGCACCATATAAACACCGCGCTGGTAAATAACCTCTTACTGTTTCACTGCGCGCGCAATGGCGGCGACATAGACCGCCTTTGCGCCATGCGCTTTTAATGTTTTTGCACATTCGTTTACCGTTGCGCCTGATGTCATCACATCATCAATCAGCAGTACCGTTTTACCCTCTAGGCGGATGCGCTTGTTTTCAGGGATAAAAAACGCTTTTTTTACATTGTTATAGCGGTCTTTGACTCCGCGCTTACCTTGCGGCGGCGTGGCCTTGACGCGTTTTAACAAAAAAGGATCGTATAACTTCATATGGCGGGCCGCGATATCTCTCGCCAATAAAGCTGACTGATTATAGCGGCGTTTCATAAGACGCGTCCAATGTAGCGGCACGGGAATAATCACATCACTTAACGCAATAACATCACTTGCGCCGCTTTCAATCCAAGGCACAAAACTGCGCGTTAAATAGAGATGATCACCATGCTTATAACGCAGTACCAACTGGCGCGTAATATCATCATAAACCACCCCAGCGCGCGCATTATCATATTGCGGGGGGTGTTCAAGGCATGGCGCGCAAACCATGTCATCATCTGCGCCCATATCTGCCGAAAAAGGGGTGCCGCAAGTCTTACAATACGGGGAAGATATAAAATGGATATCATTCCACACAGCAGATGATAACTGCCCCGTCTCATCAACCAGCGCCCCCGATATAGGGCAGCGCGGCGGCACAATTAAGTTTAGCATAACTTTGAGAATCATTCGCATAACACTATTCATACACCCGAAATTATCATATAGTCCACGTCAAATCGTAAAAAAAACATTGCATCTTTTACGTAAATACATTAGATATTAATATTATAAGCAGTAAAAGTTGCCATAGTATGAAGTTTGATACAAAACGCCAATTTTAGGATATTGTAGAATAACGATGAGTTCGCTCAAACAAGGACATAGCAGAGCTTCCGCCAGCGAAGATGATGCCGATATAATAAGTCGGATGTATCAGAAAACGCCCGCGCATCTGATTAGCGATGCACAAAGGGAGCAATTAAAGGACATTCCAGCGCATACAGTGCGTCGCGCATGGACAACCCTTGCACACCTCCTTCTCAATGATAATGCTTTAGTCGCCGTTATGGGCTGCGCCCATGGTCATCTTACTTATGCAATGTCCGTGCTGAAGCCTAATTTACAATTTGTCGGCATTGATAATGATAAAGACGCCATTCAATATGCGCGCAAAAACTTCAAACGCCACAATATAGAATTCCGCCAAGGTGATGTTTCTTCGATTAATCTGGGCCCTGAAAGCGTAGATGCGATCGTAAACAACAAAATACTCTATGAGATTTATTCCAACCACGCCTATAGCGATTTATGCGTTACCAGAGCGCTTGAGC
>DELD01000028.1:7897-9064 GCA_002354205.1 Micavibrio sp. UBA2705
TATGCGTTACCAGAGCGCTTGAGCACCATTTTTCTCTTCTAAAAACTGGCGGGACAATGTTTATCCAAGACTATGTCATGCCGCCCCCTGGGCAATTTGTCTTGATGGAGTTCCCAGATAAACCAAGCCATAGCGATGATTTTGACGAGATTACAAATGCAGACTTGCTTGAATGGTACTCAGAAAGTGCGCGCTCCCATGATGAATATTCAGGCTTCTTTTTAGAAGAACTTCCCCCGCGCTTCCCTAAAACGCGCCTCTATCGCCTACCCTATAAATGGGCGTATGAATTTATGGTGCGCAAACATGACCGCGCGTTGTGGAAAAAAGAACTCGATAAAGAATATGCCTTTTTTACTGAACGCGACTTCCGCAAAAACCTAAAATCGCTTGGTGGGCGCGTACTCTATACCGCTATGCAGTGGGATGATAAATACATTGCAGAGAATTTCGATGGACAGTTTAATCTCTATAACGAAGATGGGCATAGCCTTGGCTATCCGCCAACATCACTTGCCGTTCTTGTCAAAAAGATTAATCACAAACAAAGCCTGCGCCTTAGTGAGCGCCGTCGCTCTAAAAAACCAAGTGGTGATTTGCAAATATCAACAATGCGTAACAAAGATAATGGCGAGTTAATTGACATTGTTTCCCGCGCTGAGGCTTCTGCAGATGTTCTACCCTACCGTTTTGACGAAGCCAATCAGGCTATTAAAATGTATCTGCACGAAGGTAACCCACGCGGCCTTGCGAATGCTGTCCCGCGCGGCACGCATAATTTGGATGGTCGTTACTGGTCAGGCCACATGATTGAAGCGATCAGCGTAAAAACCGACGACATTCCCGAAAATGCGACTGAAGACAGCGCCGCCGCAGCCGATTTCGCAGACAAATTCTTCAACCTCAAGCCCTTTTTCGGTTCAACCTTAGAAAAAGGCGCTGGGTATTACACTGACCCCAAGCATATTGATGAAAAAATCGATACCTATTATCTGCAAATCACAGAATCAGATAATAAGTGGATGGAAGCCTCAGACTTCTTAATGGATACAAGTCATTATAAAACCAGAGGCATTATCCGCGAGGTTGACGCGCAGGATATTCTTAACGCCATTTCCGTTGGCCTGATCCCAACCAGCCGCCTAGAGATTCAAATACGCAATTTAT
>DELD01000028.1:9351-10562 GCA_002354205.1 Micavibrio sp. UBA2705
TAGAGATTCAAATACGCAATTTATTTGATAAGCATAAGGTCAAGGCAACATCATGGTGCGAAAGCCCATTGCAGTTACAGGAAAATCCGAATTTAAAAGAAACCAAAATTGACGACTTAATTAAGCGCTTAAAAGATGACGCAACCATCCCTTACGAGAAATCAAAAGGTAGCGCAGGTCAAATTCAAATCGCCCATTCAATCTTCGTTGATGAAGGCCTTGCCGATTCAGGCGGCTCCGCGGGCATTAGCTCGCATGAGATGGACTTCTTTTTACCAAGCAATCAAACCACAAATATCGCCGTATGCTTGCCGCTATCAAAAAACATTAATGGCGAGGTTATGGCGGGTATCTGTACCGACTTCATGCCCGTCCCGCAGCGTTATCAAGGTAGTGCGATGTCCGTAAGCGTCCCAAGCTTTGAAATTCCAACAGATATAAGCTCTATGGATCAAGCAAAGCAATTTGTCGCCGAGAAATTTGGTGTAGACGTTAAATATGTCAGCCCTTTGGGCCCTAGCTATTTTAAACATATCGGCGTAACGCCGCAGCGTATATTCCCGTTTGCCGTCTGTGAGGCCGCTGGTGGATATTCACATTTTGCCGGCGTAACAGAACATGTCATGACCAAAGGCTTACTATCCTTATGTTATTGGGATAATCACGACAGCTTCATAAAAGTTGTCGCCATGGCGTATCAACAATTCTGTCAGGATAATGACAATAGCGTCAAATGGTCGCTTTCGAAATCATTTGCCGCTGACCACTCGCGCTCCGTGTCTGAAATGGGCGAGTATATGAACCAAGGCTCAAACGCCACGCAGCATATCCCAGCGCCCGCGAACGGCTCATCAACAAGCTTAGCTGCAAGTTCCGCCGCTAGCGCGAAAAACACCGACAGCCTTGTCGCGCGTGCAAGCAGCGCCGCTCGCGCAGAAGCCATGAACGCGCCATCATCACGTGAAGCCTCCACCGCCACTAGCGAAAATAACAAGAACACAAAAACTGGCAGCCCCCTTGTCGCGCCGAAGAAAAAACAAGCAAAAACAAGTTCTGGACGCACAGGCCTTCTTGCACGGCTCAAAGGCAAATCAGACTCTATCGACCAAATCAAAGATAGCGTCAAAGCACAAGCTATGGGTTCAACCCACAACGATGACAAGCAAAGCTACAAAGACAAGCTTGATCGCCGCTAGCCAATATGCAAGCAT
>DELD01000028.1:10847-11065 GCA_002354205.1 Micavibrio sp. UBA2705
CGCCGCTAGCCAATATGCAAGCATAGCACGCACGCTATAATGAAGGGCTAAACATGACATCACATATTTTTGATAAATCGCGCCTTCAACGCAGCCGCGACCACCGCGCTGCAAATATTGAATCTTATGATTTCCTTATTCGCCACGCCGCACAATCCATCATTGATCGCCTTGCTGTTATAACGCTCGATTTTGATACCGTGGCCATTTATGGCGGG
>DELD01000006.1 GCA_002354205.1 Micavibrio sp. UBA2705
GTATCATGTGCTAACCCTAGCTTTGAACTATATATTTTTATATGGTCAAACATATAAAACTTATGACCGAAACTATTAAATATTGCAAGCGAGTAGAGTGAGCCATTATGCCGAGTTTAAAATCAGGAAAACGTATTTATGCCATTGGTGATATTCATGGCTACCTTGATGCATTAGAAAATATGCAGGCCGCGATATTTGCTGACTTAAAGCAGGACGGCATTAATCCCAAAGCAAAAGACACTCAGGTATTTATCATCTATCTGGGTGATTATATTGATCGCGGCCCTGATTCTTCAGGTGTTCTTGATAATCTGATCGCACAGCAGAAAATTAAAGACGGGATTACCCGCATATTTATTTGTGGTAATCATGACATTTGTCTACAAGATTTCGTTGATGATCGTATTGGGCCAGATACATTAAATTGGTTTAAATGGGGCGGGTTGAATACTTTAGAGTCATATGGCGTAAATGTTGATGACGTGCAATATGATGCCCTGCGCCCCGCAGAAATTGAGCGTCTTCAAACCGAACTCTCGGCGCGTATGCCGAAAAAGCATAAAGCATTTATTGATAAGGCGCCGCTTGTGCATGTTGAGGATGATTATTTATTCGCCCATGCAGGCATTGACCCTGAAAAATCAGTTTCAGCGCAAACGCAAGAAGATTTAACCTATATACGCGAGCCGTTTTTATCGTGGGAAGCGCCATGTGAAAAATACGTTATCCATGGACATACGATAATTGAAGAGCCAGAAGCACTGCATCATCGTATCGGTATTGATGCCGGAATATACAAGCATGGGCGTTTAGGCTGCGTCGTTCTGGAGGGCGAGGGGCATAGATTCATTTACGCGCCAACGGATCATGCGGGTTTCTACGACCCGAAGCCATAGCTTAAAACGCTGCGTTTACGCATTAATGATGGGGGGTGTGAAACACTGTGTTGTCTTAATGCACGGGGCACGATGCCATAAGCTTAGCTTTGCGCTTTTTCCAGCTGTTCATTGACGGTGCGGATAAGAACTTCTGATTTAAAAGGCTTTTGAATTGTCGCGCTTGCAAAGGCCTCTGCGCCAGTAAGTGCCCAGTCGGCTGTTAAGGCTGCGCCGCCGCCAGAAATCACAATAATCGGCACGGTTTTATCACGTGCGCGGGCAAAAGTCATAATATCAAAGCCGTCTTTTTCAGGCATAAACATATCTGTGATGATTAAATCATAGTCATTTTGTTCGATCGCAACTTGGCCTTCAGCGCCGTTGCAAGCTTCGCTGACAACGTGACCTTCATTTTCAAGTGTGTTCATGATGGCTTGGCGAATACCTTCCATATCATCAATTACCAGAATGTTTGCCATTTGTGATCTATCCTTACATCTATATGCTGTATATTATATTGTATGTGTTGCGCATATTAAATACAACGTTTTTTTACTATGAAAACACAATATTTCCATACCTTTAGGTATGATTCTTAATGAATATATCTAACGATTCATCCAATTTCGTGAACATATTGTTGAAATTGCGCTGGTCGCCGTAATATGGGTCTTCAACGTCAGATGGCGCGCCGTATATATGTTGATTGAACAGTTTTATTTTATGGCGCTGCGGCGCAGGGCATATATTACGCAATATTTCCAAATGACCGTTATCCATGGCGTAAATAAGGTCAAAGGAGCTAAAATCATCTGCGCAGACTTTTCGTGCGCGTAGCGGCGACATATCAACCCCATATTGATGCGCGCATTGAATGGCACGATGATCTGGCGGCTCGCCAATGTGATAAGCTGCAACGCCAGCAGAATCTATAGTATAGGATGCTAAGCCGCGCTGCTCTAATTTGTGCCTAAGCAGCGCTTCTGCGCTGGGGGAACGGCATATATTCCCTGTGCATACAAAAAGAATGTTCATATTAATGCTTTTTTGCTCTAAAGATGTTGGTTAGGGTAAAGAATAGATTGACCTTAGCAAGATTTTTCTTAGGATACAAATTGTCTATACGCTGCATTTAAGAGAGTTGTTTTTCTATACAATTGAAAGTTGCCATGACTACAAAAAGTGAAAACGAAATTGAAATCGAAGTGAAAATCGCAGACAGCCCCGCACTGATCGAGGCTGCGCAGCGTGTGCGTTATAGTGTTTTTTATGATGAGTATGGCGCACAGCCCACGGCACAAATGGCAAAAGAAAAACTCGATATTGATAAATACGATGTGATCACAGACCATCTTGTGGTTATTGATCATTCTGAAAAAGAAAACCTTGGTGTGGTCGGCACATATCGGATGCTACGTGCAGATAAGCTGGGTGCGGAACATGATTTCTACACAGCAAGTGAATATGACATTCACAAGTTAAAGGAATCGGGCGCTGATTTGTTGGAACTTGGCCGTTCTTGCGTGATGCCAGAATATCGCACGCGCCCTGTCTTGCAACTACTCTGGCAGGGGATAGCATCTTACTTGGCGGAGCATAAGATTGACTTGATGTTTGGCTGCGCGAGTTTTAACGGTACGGATATCAGCAAAATCGAAAAAGAATTATCTTATCTTTATCACTACCACCTCGCGACAGACTCGCTGCGGGCAAAGGCGCTTGATGATTTATACGTTGATATGAATATTTTGCCGAAAAATGAAGTCAGTCATAATATGAAACAAATTTTCACTAATTTACCGCCGTTAATTAAGGGCTATTTGCGTGTTGGTGCATCTATTGGTGATGGCGCGATTATTGACCGGCAGTTTAACACGGTGGATGTTTGCATTATTATGCCGACCCATTTGGTGACGGAACGTTATTTGAAACATTACCAGCGTAAAACGCAGGGGTTAATGCCGGCGGACTCTCAATTCGCAAGAGAGATGCAGGCAAATGACAAAAATTAAAGCCTGCTTTAAAATTGCCTTGTTTCTTCTTTGGTGCTTATTATGTGCGCCAACTCAATTTATATACTTATTGTTCGTCAAGGGGCCAAGTGCCTATACGCTGCCCTATATTTGGCAGCGCGGTGTGTGCAGAATATTCGGCATTAAGGTCGTTATATCGGGCGCGCCTATATCTACGGCGCAGACTGTTTTTTGTTCAAATCATATCTCTTATTTAGATATACCCGTCATCGGCTCTGCGCTCAAAGCATCTTTCGTTGCAAAAGGTGAAGTTGAAAGTTGGCCTGTTTTTGGCTTTCTCTCAAAATTACAACAAACGATTTTTATTTCGCGCAAACGCAGCGATGCACACCGCGCAGGAGAGCAAATCGAACAGAATTTACAACAGGGTAAGAATATTATTATTTTCCCTGAAGGCACATCTAGTGATGGCAGCAATGTCCTCGCTATGAAAGCAGCGCTGTTTTCACCTGTGGCTGGTTTGGAAAACACGGTCATACAGCCTTTTTCAATCTGCATCAGAAATGTTGATAAACAAAACGTCGCAGATGCCAGCGCTCCGCAAGAACTGCGGGACCTTTATGCGTGGTATGGTGATATGGATCTCGCGCCACATTTATGGGCGTTTGCACAACATAAAGGCGCAGTGATAGAGCTCGTCTTTCATGCGCCAATTGCGGCTGATGGTGGCGCGGACCGCAAGGCACTCGCCGCGCAATGTGAAGAAAAAATAAGAAACCCCCTTGTATCATAAATTAAAACTGGTAAAAAATAGATCAGTTAGTTTAATAAAAAAATGAATAGAAAGATTAAGTTATGAGCTTTTCAGGTGAAGAAATCACACGCGTCCAGAAAACATTGCAAAAACGCTTTAACAACGAAGAAGTTACATTGCGTCGCCGCGATAAAGCAGACGATTCAGTTGAAGTCTATATGAGCGGCGAATTTATAGCGCTTGTCTATAAAGACGAAGATGAGGGCGAAGTTTCATACGATTTGAACATGTCAATTTTGGAAGAAGACCTCCTAAAGTAAGCATATATCCTTAAAAATACGTGTTTATATATCCAAAGATTGCAAAGTAAATGCATAATATAGTACAATAATAAGCGGTATATAATTGCAAAGAAAGATGCTCGTGAGCATCCATATAAGTCATATTCAGTTAGCTAGGGGCACATATGTTTAAATCCGGTTTGAAGTTACGTTTAGTAGGGCAGCTCACTTGTGTGTTTATGTTGGCATTTACGCTGACATCATTTTTACCTTTAGCTAATAACGCGCATGCCCAGAACCTCGAATCGAATGTCTGCGATAATAACATTTGGGAAACGATGGTTGGGCGCGCGTGGATGGAAGCGCAGCGTGAAGTTGAAATCAGCCAAAGTATTATAACCCGTCCTGATAGTGTGCTTGAGCTATCATGTTTTGATGCATGGGCCAATAAGGCCGCTGGTGTCGTCGGGGCAATTTTCTCAGATTCGGAAAATAGTGGGTCAGCAACGCAAACGCAAATAACGACAGTAACGCAAGGGGCTATGGCCGAATACCTCTCTGGCGCGCAAATTTCAACTAGTAATCTTGGTGGTGGCTCACTGCCTCAGCAATACAGTACAAACGCGACGCAGTCATTTTCAGCGTGCCAAGCCCAGCAAAGCGTGTGGACAGGTTTTAAGTGTAAGAACATGATGGACTTACGCTCGGTTGTTTTTGATGCGTTGAAAGACAAGGATCCGCGTTTATCATGGGTTGATGGCGGTTCACACCGCTGTCCTGATTCAGGGGCTGCCGCCGCAGGCAACATTCTTTTTGACCATAAAGATGTTTGGACAAAGGTTCTTAACTCACTGAATACGCCTGCAGTAGCTGCTGCGACGCCATCAGGAGATTACTTTGATGTTGTGACGACTTTCTCATCGATGACTGCGCCAACAGGAGCGTGTTCTGCGCCAATACCTACGGGCGTAAGCATTGTACAGACAGATGGCAGCACAACCCCTGAAATGATTTGTCCAAATCCTGGCTGTTCATATTCTGGCAGTGCCTGCGTAAGGTAGGCTGTAACTCTTAAGATATTTGTATCGTTTTTGTGCGCGTAGTTTCTCCGCGCACAATTTTTATGGCAGACTTACTTATGCCGAGCGCCTTGGATAGGGCGTTAATTACCGCTTTATTCGCCTTACCGTTTTCGGGGGCGCAGCTTACATAAACGCGCAGTTCAGTATTTTCATCAGCTTTTTCGCGCAAAATAATTTTATTCGCGGCTGCTTTTGGCGTAACGTAAATGTTGAAGGCTGCGCCATTCTGCGCTGCGACATACGCTTTTAATGCATCATCAGTTTTCGCCATGCTTCTTGCCTGTTTACTTTCGTACTGTGCAATCTAAAATATGCAGGCTATAGTGGCGCTGTGTTCTTGTCATCTAAAATTACGAAAGATCTGAAAATGAGTGAACTCCCCAAATGCACGCAGTGTAATTCTGCGTATACTTATGAATTACAAGATATGTATGCCTGCCCAGAATGTGGTCATGAATGGCCACAAAATGCCGCGCCAGAAGGTGAAGACGGCGGAGCGAAAGAAATCAAAGACGCTGTTGGTAATGTACTGCAAGATGGCGATACCGTCACTGTGATTAAAGATTTAAAGGTGAAGGGCTCATCTTCCGTGGTTAAAGTGGGCACAAAGGTCAAGGGCATCCGCCTTGTTGATGGTGACCATGACATTGACTGTAAAATTCCAGGCATTGGCCCAATGGGACTGAAATCACAATTCGTTAAAAAGGTATAACGGCTTTAACTTTGGCGGGTCAGCGAGCGTGTTAATTTTTTAACAATATATGTGATGCTATAATTGTTTTTATTTTTAAAATCATTTGTTTAGACCAAAGGAAATTTCATGATCCGTTCTCACCTTCTTACTTTTGCCTTTACCGCTACGCTTGCGCTATTGGCTGCTGCAATGCCTTCATATGCGGATGATGCGCAATGGGGCTATACAGGGGCGAATGCGCCGCAAGCATGGGCTGATTTAAACGCAGATAACGCGCTGTGTAATGCGGGGTTAGAACAATCGCCGATAAACCTGAAAAATGCAGAAGACGTAGATTTACCACCATTAAACGTGGAGTATAAAGAGGGCAATGCGGATGTGCTAAATAATGGGCGTACCATTCAGGTCAACGCCCAAGGCTCAGGCGGCGTACTGATTGGTGAGGAAGATTACAATTTACTGCAATTTCATTTTCATACACCCAGTGAACATTATGTCGATGCCCGTCCATACCCGATGGAACTGCACATGCTCCACCGCGCCGAAGATGGCCGCTTTGGCATGATCGCTGTATTCATCACTCTTGGTGATGACGCAAACCCCGCAATAGAGACATTATGGAGCGCCGCACAAACACAGGCCGCGATAACATTCTCCGCCCAAAGCTTGCTGCCTGAAAATTTAGATTACTATAAATATCAAGGCTCATTAGCCACCCCACCATGCACCGAAAACATCGCATGGTACATCCTAAAAACGCCCATAACGATATCCCAAGCACAGCTGAATGCATTCCAGGCCATGTTCCCTTTAAATGCCCGCCCTGTACAGGCATTGAATGATCGGGTGGTAAGAGAGTGAAGCGTATATGAATTGGAAAACACAGCAGGATTTTAAGGGCAAAATTCGTCCTCCATATAGCGAAATGCGGAGTAATAAATTCAAGCGGTGGAGAGAAGAGTTTCTCGCTGTCAAATTCTGTGAAGGTGTAAGCTGGGACGCTGCCTTAATATGCTCCCCTGATCGCGATGAGGGGGATGATGTTTTTATAAAAAATGGTGAACATTGCTACCCTTTCCAAATTACAGAGCTAGCACCGAAGAATCCTGAAGTGGCTGATGTATTCCCGCAATCGAGAAATATAGGAGGCGAATTCATGTTAAAGCCGTATGGGTCGCTCAAAGATGAGATCGGTCGTTCTGTACTTTCGTTAGTCCAAGCTAAAGATAATAAGTGCTATGCTGATCAGGAAAGCATGAATATCCTTATATATATTAACCCTCCTAATGTTGTTGTTGATGTCAGCCTTGATATTGATAAGGAAGCTTTAACGAGGCATTTGCGATCATCAAAATTCAGGACTGTTTCTTTGTGTGCGGGGGATGAAATTATTTTTATCAAAGGGGATATAAATGATTTGGCGGCAGTGTCAGAACAGGGATAAGTTTGGTGTTTTTATACTGTATTTTTATATCTATATGTAAGAAAAAGCTCAATGGTGGAGGGGGCAGGATTGGCGCTAAAATCGGTAGCCTTATAATCTGTTTAAAAACAATTGTTTAGCGGCGATTTAAAAAGGCTTATTATCTGGTTTGTGTCCAGTTTGTGTCCATTCTGTGCCCGTTTTGTGTCCGTTTTTAATTATTTCTCCACCATAATTATTCGCTATTTTGCGCGCTATGTCTAGGGTGGATTCTTCTTTCTTCTTCGCTTCCAGTTCGGCAAGCATTTTCTCTAGGGCAGGGGATGCCCTCTCACGCCCCAGAACGGCAATAGCGATAGAAAGCACAGCGATGCTATGCTCGTATGCTTCTATGCTGTTTGGGTCGCGGGTTGTCATTATTTCCCTGCCTTAATCATTGCTTGCTTAACATGTAAGCCAATGAGGAAATCCATAGCCCTTACTGCTATATCTATGCTTTCGCCGACGGCTTTGGGGTCGTCTTGGTCGTCGCGCTTACCTCTGCGCCATTGGTTATGAACCGATAAACACTGCATAGCGCCTACACATTCATGAGATATTTCTGCAAGCTTCTTCGCGTAACCTTCTGGTATCTGCCCGACATTCGTGTCGGTTAGCGCATTAACCGCATAACCAGCGCAATAATCTTTGCCATGAACGGTATGGGTGTATATGTTTGGTGCGGATTGATTATTTTTTTCTGGTATTGAGCTTGTCGGCTTTTCCGACAACGTGAGGTGGCCTTGCTTAGCCAAATAATCAACAGCAAAATCCGAAGCATCTTCGCCGCCGTAATGATAGGCGTACTCCTCTCTGATAATGCCGACTTCAATATCTTCTGCATTGTCAGGATGATTGCCGTAAGCTTGCTTTAGGTGTGCTATATGCACTTCTTTCTTCAACCTCTCAACATCAACACACGGCTTTTCTTGTGCTTGAATAGACTTTATAAATTCAACACAGCCACCACTAAATTTACCGTCCCACTTACCCTCATAAACAGGGAAGTCATTAAACAGGTGCATGTCGTGCGGCGCGATGTGGTAGCTAACCTGACCTTCTGGTAAATCAATGTACACAACATTACGCCACTCATCGTCCCAGTCTTCGTTATCGTCCTTGCCCAAACCAAACTTACAACCTGATTTAAGCGCCAACATACGCACAACCATCATCCGCTGCGTGTAGGCTTCATTGACCTTTTCGTGGGCTTGCACGATATGGTTTTCTTGTGTTTGGCGCAGCAAATCGGCAATCTCACTTATTGGCACGTTTGCGCAATCGCCATCAAAAGAGCCGACAGAGAAATGCTGTTCTATTAAGCTTATGTTTTCCGCTTTTTCAATCGCGTCTTTATTTTTCATTTTCTTGATCTCTCTTAAATGGTGATATGACGTTTGAAAACATCTCAGGATTATCTTTTTTATATATGGCAAAATGCGCAGAGCAATAATGCATATTGTCGCCGACAAGGCTTGAGTGTTGGTGGCATATCATCCTATCGCATGTTTTGTCACCTCCTATGGGGTAATCACACAGGTTAGCGGCAACATCCAAGCACTCAGCGCAGTGTGGCCCTAAATCACCATGAATGCGAACGGTTGTCCCATCATTCATGTAGCTTATATATGTCTTCCGACCCATCACTCACCTCCCAACTGCTCAAGCGCGGCTTTTATTGTTTCGTGGTCGTGTCTAATATCTGCGTCATTACGCAAAGGCATTAATCTAATCGCATCCATAAGAAGCCTATCCAAAGCATCCCTAGCATCATCCGCGCTAACCCTCGGCTTACCAACATAGACACCGCCATACCCACTGTCGCTATGGGTCAAGCATGGTTGCTGCACATCAAGGCTAACCTTCGGCTGAACATCACACTCAGGCGCGTTGGCAACCATTGCTTGGAACATAGCAACGGGATGCTGCCGGTTCCAACCGCACCTTATCATGTCCCTAGTAGGCTCAACAGGCACAAGCTTCCATCCCTTTGGTATGTTAAAAGGGGGCGAATTTGATACCTTTAAATTATCCTGCAAAGCTTCTTCAATAACGCCAATAGAAATTTCATATGCGTTGGCGGCAGCATGATAGAATTTGTCGTTGTCGTGTTCCACAGCAAATTCACGCGCCCTGCGCATACTGTTTTTTAATATAAAAATCTCTTCTCTCAAAAAGTCTTTTGGCACTTGGTATGTGTTTTCTGGTTTTTTATTCATCATCATTCCCCTTCGCTTTCAAATGGCCTTGTTCGTGTAGGTGGTCTATGCAGCTATCCCAACATTTCACCGTATCGGGACAAGGCGCGCACCATACGTCACGTATGCTATATTTCAACCCATCAACATCGACCATTTCGTTAGCGTCAACGGTATGGTTTTGGGCGCGTGTGTTCCAAGCTTTGATCAAATCTTTTCTTTGGCATACACCAATATTTGACCTCACCGCATGGCAAGCGTGGTGCAGTGTAAAGCGCCCAAGGCTGCCTGTAATTATTGGCACTTCTCCGCAAAAATCACAATGCAACAACTCCCCATCATCCAAAACAGGGATTTGCTGTGCTTCTAGTTCCTCGGTTAATTGCGCGTTCATATCGCGCTCACTTTGCAAGCTTTCCTCAAGCGATTTTAACCGCTGTTCGCTCAATGAATAATCCCGATCGATATAAAAGCTAATGGTCTTGCTCTGGCTATTTGAAAGGCTCTTTAGCGCAAGAAACTGCCCCTTGAGCTTGTCGTAATCCTCGCTAGGCTCTGTTGTTATATGGGCTTTAGGGCTTTGCTGTGCTTCTAGGGCTTGCAGTGCTTCAATTATGTGCAATCTAGCGTGCATAATTCTCCGCGTGTAAACGTCTAAAAACGCATAAACTTCTTCACAATCAGGCAAGTTAGCCATCTTGTCATTTATACCTTCAGCCAGTGCAGCTTCAAAGCATCCGTCTGCGCTTTCTATAGCTTCTTTTATCTCGTTACTCATTTTCTTCCCCAACTGTAAAGCCCAACACGCAATATCCGTCTTTCTGCATAAACGTGCTTTTGTAAATAATCTTGACCGCAACGGTTCTAGCTCCCGCCGTTAAATATATCCAATCGCCCACTTGATAGTCACGATCATCGTTACGTATTTCAAAGCGTTTCTGGCCTGATATTATGCGCTCTAAAAATCTTCTCTCAATTTTTACGTCATGCATTTTTTTGTATTTTTCACTCATTCGCCCTGCTCCGTTTGTTTTAAGGCTTGCGATAAGTCAAGCAGCCATTCTTCGCAATGACCGCCCTGCAACAGTTCTTCCCAAGGTGCAACCTCGCCATTTAAATGAAGCCCTGCAACGCCCTCACTTTCATCTATCAAACAGGCTACAGACCTTATCGCTTTCTGCATCCGCTCATAATCCCGAACAAGCCCCTTCAATGCCTCTTGGTCTGTTTCAGTAATGTGCAACACATACCCTTCGCCGATATGTCTTTTAACAAGCTGTTTTATTTTTTCTAAATTATTCATCGTCCTGACCTTCTCAGTTCTTCATTCTCGGTTTTGAGCCTTAATATTTCCACCTGTGCGGCCTCATATAGCTCTTGATACTTGCTGCGCCTGTTCTGGGGCTTTCGCCTCTTGTTGTTGCGCCATTCAGCGCGGCAGCTAGGGCAGGCTTGATATTGAGGTGTCGCGTTTGGTTGCTTGCAGTTGTTGCATGTATTCATGGATCAATCCCCCAGTCCTCTTTGATTAAGCTCCATAGCCACAGTGCGACCATGAGGATGATTGCTATTAAAAAACCAGCCGCTAGGCCTAAAGAGAACGCTGTCATTGTTTTTGCTTTCTTATCTGGTCTGTAAATGGTGGGGAGGGATGCATCCTTTATAGCGCGGTCGGCTGTGCCAACCCCTTGGCCTCCCCATAAGTTTAATCTTTAGCTCTTGTGTCCTTCACAAGCTGAATGTCGAAAAGCCACTCCAAGCGGTGCGCCAAATAAATCCAAGCAATCGGCGCAGCATGAAAGACTGTTGATAGGGCGTTCAGGACAGGGAGGAAGGTTAAGAAAATATACTTAACAATCGTGCCTATCGTGATGAAATCAGAATAGAACCGCTGGTTATTCTCAACGGCTTTACGGTCTTTCTGAACTCGCGCCCAAATGTGAACAGGGTAAACAAGGCCGTTAAATATTGCGGGCCCCCAAAAAAAGAACGGTACGATGGGGGATTCTGTGTAGAGGTTGATAATCCAATCAATCATAGTTTTTCCTTAAAAATAATTTCAATTCATTTAGTGGTGGGGCGAGTAAGGTTTTAACTTACCGTCTGATGACTAATCAGCACTCTATCTCCGTAGTCTTGCGCTGAGTTCTTTTCGCGAAAAAGACGCCGCCCCATAAACTCTAAGCAAGCCCGATTGCTGCTTTGTATACCTCTAAGATTTCTTCTTCTTCGCGGCGCTTCTCATTGTCCATGTTGCGAAGCTTGACGATTTCTCTTATTGCCTTGGCTTCAAAGCCTGTTGCTTTTGCTTCGCCATAGATTTCCTTAATATCCTCGGATAATGCTTTCTTTTCTTCTTCTAGGCGCTCGATGCGCTCAACGAACGATTTAAGCTGTGCGCCTGTTACGCCGCCAACGTCTTTGACTGTTTCGTCTTCTGGCTCTGCCTGTGGTATTACTGCTGTTTCTGACATTTTGGTTTTCTTTCTTTGGTTGGTTTGGTTAATGGGCTGCGCACCTCAATGAGCATACGCAGCCCGCTCAGTTTGGGCTTAGCCCGCTGCTGTATTCTTAATGTTGCAATGAAAGAAAGCCGCCAGACCGCAAGCAGAAGCAGACACGCTTGCCAATGACACGCGGTTGCTAATGCTTACGATTTTGGGGAGGGTGTGACGCGCTATCATGGATAACGCGCCACGGCGGGCGGTGAGTGACTTAAGCTTCCACACAAAAGGACACGCCGCCCGAAACATATTTTTAATAGATTCTCTCATTGCTGTATACCTTAAAACGGGATTTCGTCTTCTAAGTCGTCGATTGGCTGTTGCGATTGTTGGGGCGCAGAAGCCGCACCAGTGCCGCCTTGACCTTGCGAGCCAGAACTATCCAACATGGTCAACTGGCCTGTGTAGGGACGCAGCACAACCTCGGTGCTATATTTCTCTGCGCCGCTTTGGTCTGTCCACTTGCGCGTTTCAAGCTGGCCCTCAAGGTAAACCTGTGCGCCTTTGCGCAAATAGTTCTCCGCGACCTTGGCAATAGGCTCATTGAAAATCACAACCCTGTGCCATTCTGTGCGCTCTTTGCGTTCGCCTGTGTTCTTGTCTTTCCAACTTTCGCTTGTTGCAACCGATAGATTGACGACCTTGCCGCCGTGCTGCATGGTTCGGACATCTGGGTCATTGCCCAAGCGCCCAACGATGATTACTTTATTGATTGATCCAGCCATTATTTTTCTTTCTTAATAGTTAATTGTTACGTGTGGGATTTCGCCTTTAGCCATAGCCACAACCAAGCCTTTGAGTAGGTCTTCACCCATAACGCCTTGGTCTACATTTTTTTGCAGAGCAGCAAGAATATCGTTATGAATTTTGGCCTTATGCTTTTTATTGGCTTCACGCTTTTCCGCATCTTTTTGCTCTTTGAGCTTTTCGGCTTCAATTCTGGCGCGTTCATCCTCAACAGCTTTCAGCTTGTCGGCTTCTGCTTTTGCCAAAGCTTCGGCTTTTTCACGCTCAGCTTTTTCCTCAGCTTCTTTCTTTGCTTTTTCAGCGGCTTCTTTTTCGCGCTTAGCTTGGGCTTCTTTTTCCTCAGCGGCTTTCTGTTTCGCAGCGTTTGCCTTGTGTTCTTCTTCAATTTTGCGTAAGCGCTCAATCTCGGCTTGTTGTCGCTCTGATTCCTCTGCCTTGGCAAGATTGTCCTTTAGTGACGCAAGAACATTGCTCTTTGTGGTTTCTGCGTCGTCTTGAAACTCTTCCCAACGCTCGCCAACATCAAAGGCTTCAAGCTCCTTAATTTTCCCGCGTATCTCAACTGATGAGCTACCATATTCACATGAGAAAAGGCCTATATCGCTCAATGCTTTTATGTGGTCAGCCTTCCTTTGTTCTTCGGCTTCCTCCCAATCAGTTAGCGGCTTCCTTACCTTCTCTTTGATTGAATCCAAGCGGTCGCGCATATATTTGCGCTCAGCATCTATCGCAGAGGATTGCTTTTTAATATCAGCAACTAGCTCTTTGCCCACTTTGTCTAAAAGGGTTTTGCTGCTTGCTACCTTTGCCGCGATGCTTGCAACTTCTTTTCTACGCACTCCGTTGCTGAGGTCTGGCTCAAAATCATTTGCAATACGTTCTATCTCGTCAACGATGGCTTTTGTGCCACCTGTTTTAAACAAGTCAAAAGGGCTTAATTCTCTGGCTTCTATGAGGTCTGATTTTATTTGCACAAGTTCTGTTTTCATTTCATTTTTCCTTTTATTTCAGCCACAAGGTCTTTTACCTTCTGGGCTACAATTTTAAGCTCCGGCGCAAGTGCAGACAGATAAACTTCATCACGCTTGACCGTTTCAATCACTGGGGGCAAGGTTGGGTGGTAACTCATAATGTCCCACTCATCACGCTCAGAAACGAGCATCCCGCCTTGGATTTGGTATTTGTACTCAGCAACCAGATCGTCCTTGCCTTTCAAATAGCGCAGATGCTTTGACCCTGCTGGGCATTTGATTTCAAGACCTTTGTTTTTATCAATTAGGCGGTCAGGGCTTGCGCCTACCGTCCCCTCATCGTTGGTGATAAAGCCGACCTTCACAGTTTCAATGCCCTTGGTCATTTCATACAAAGCCGCCGCGTCAGGCTCTAAAGTATGCCCGCGCTCTGTGTCATAGTTGCCATTGAACATTTCCGCGCTTTCATTGGTAAGGATTTCGCTTGCAAGATCAAAAATAAGAACTTCTGATTGCGTTGAAGGTTCAAGCTTCTTGGGTGTGAGGATTTTTGCGAAGTTCGACGCTGTGATAACGCCAAGACGCGCCTCATACCATTCTTGTGAGTTTTGTTCAAAATTATGAATTTTCATTAGACTGTACCTCTTTAGCTTTTAATGCATTCAGCGCTTTTTTAAGCTCTGATTTATGGATTTCTTCAATGCTTTCTGCTTTCACAAATTTAAGAAATTTAGGCGCGTATTCTTCGCTATCTGGCAATGCCTTGATGCGGTTTTTAATATCATCCACAATCGCTTGATCGATAACGTCACCTGCATAATGCCCATCGTCGTCTTCATCGCACATAACGATATTTAGAAGCATGGTTAAAAGGTAGCGCTTAGCGTAAGACATGGACGAGCCCTTTGCCTGTATCGCGTTTTTACCGCCTGATGCGTCAGCGGGGAGAACTATTGATGCAAGTTCATGATGCCCTTCGCGGTGGCGCAGCGTGCCAGTGTATATTTCATTGTTGCCCTCAATGCGTGATGTGTATGTCAGGCTAAAGCCGTACTTGGTGTAATGAGGGCGAACTTGACGCTCAATGTCTTCATATCGCGCATATTTCGTATTATGACCGCTTGCCTTTTTCTTAATCATTGGCATCTCTGGTTGAAGTCTTGCCATATCAGCGTTAAAGCTCATTTCAGCTTGCTTATCTAAGATGCGCTCTTGTGCATCCATAATGTCCTTGAGCTTCTCGCCGCCTGTTTGTGGGTTCGTAGCAATGCGCTCAAGCGCTCCCATAAACTGATTCATCTGGCTTGTTGGTGTAACCTCTGGCGGCAAGTTGTTATTTGACTTCAAAGGCGTTACTTGTGTTTCTACTAATTCACTCATTTTGTTAATCCTTGTTTTTGGCTTTTGTGCTGCTCTTTCATTAGAGCGTTGCGGACTATTCCGCGTGCAAACTGTGTTCTGTTTACTGGCGCATTGATGAGGGCGAGGAGGGACTTGCGCACCCCATCCTCAACGCCGCGCCTGTATATGTCGTTAGCTTCAAAGAGCGTTTGCGGGTACTGCTGATCCATTACTGAGCCCCTATGCGCATCAACTCGCCTGTGAAGCGGTTGGCTTCTTCGTGAGCCTTAATAATCAGGCTTTCTTCGCTCTGATCCGAAAGGTATTGTTCGTGCTTATGGATTACACACTCAATATCAGCCGCAAGCTGCTCAACATCGCTGTGAAGACGGAAACCAGAACCGCAAAGGTTCGCGGTGGCTTGCTTTACGTCATTAATCTGGCGTAGCTCACCCTTGAGAGCGTTTATAGCTCTCTGGGTATCGTTACCACCTACAGCCAGTTCAACGGCTTCTATGGCTTCTTCAATGTGTGTGAAAAAAGTTGAATAATACATAGTGACCTCCCTTACTGTAAATTCTCGGTTAAGCCTTCGATTAACGTAGAAGCAAGCAGCAAAGCTCTGCGCTCGTCTTCTGTTGTTTCAGCTTTCTTGCTGATTGCCCAAATAGCATTGCTCAAGTTATTGAGAGCGATTGACTTGCTATCAAGTTCCTCAGGAGAAACGCCGCTCGCGTCATAAGTGAAGCTTTCGCCTGATGGTGCGTATTCATGTATGTGATTTAATATTGTCATCTGCTTTGTCCTTTTGTTGCGTGGAAGCTTATGAGTATTAGTATCTCAAATAGAAACATTGCTGTCAATAAAAAATATCTAAAAAAGATACTAAAATATTTCTAAAGCAGATACAGGGCGCTAAAACATTGGATTTGCGTTGTGTGTAAAAAATTTAAATCGTATCTTTGTTTATGTTTTTATGGGGGGCATATGGGTATTTTTAATTTTTTCAATAAAGGCAAGTCGCAAAGCTTACCGGGTGAGGTTGTTTGCGAGTCAGATAGTTCCGACGACATAAGCGATGATGAGTTTGTGGTTTCTGGACTTGTCTTTAAAGAGGGGAATCTAGGTAAGGCCGCAAAAGTGGGGCATAAGGCCAAGGACGCTGTCCGTGCGGGTGAATATGATTTGGCGTGGTCACTATTTAGCGAGCAACAGAGAATCTATATGAAGCACGCTATGGAGCAATCATTCTCGGCTGCTGACACCTTTACGATTGATGGCAGCGTTAGCGTTGACTTTGCGAATATCTTGCGCCTTGAGGGTAAGCATCGTCAGGCGCTTGTCCATATCATTTACTGGATAGTCACGTCACGATTTTCTTACAAAACGCATGACCAGAAGCTTGGCGCATACTTTAGGCGCTGCAAATTTAACAATTTGAATCTTTGCGATATTGAGCGTTTTATTGAGGATAGCAGGGGGAGGCCAGATTTTGAAGCCATACAGCTTATGGTCGCGAATTGGGGCGGGGTGGACCCTTAATTTTCCTTGCGCCATGTTTGTTAAGTGATTGCTTTAACGTCATTTTAACTTAGGTATAGGTATATATCAAAGGGTTAAAAGCCGTGTTTATATGGAGGAGTTATTTAGCATGAGTATATTTAGAAAAATTAACGCAATAAGAGTTAGTGGCGCAAAGGTCGATGTATGTGACTTGTACTTGTTTAGCAAAGAGTTGACCTCGGCGCGTCAGTCAATAAGACAAGCGCTGCGTGGTATGCATGCATTGAAGTTGGATATAAGAAAGAACAGAAACCTTTACGCCGCTGAGATTCTTAATTCACGATATGGGTGTATGGTGGATGAGCTGTCATCTAAGTGGTCGCACTATAGGATGATGCAATGGTGGCTTAATGATGTGTCTAAGCAGATAATTTATGAAGAATCTTCATAAAATCTATAATCACTTCTTTGCTGAGGGCGTAGTCATCGCCGCTTGAAGCCATTTTTTCTTTTTCATTATCGTATATAGTGAGCGCTAAATTTGTCACTTCAACTGGGTTGGATTCTACGCTCTTTTCTTTGTTGTATTCGTGTATTATAGACACGATCTCTTTGTAAATATCAGGCTGGAACATGCTCCGCGCAGCTTCATCGGGCGTTGATATTAGCTCCCATGGCTCTACACTCAGGGCTTTGGACAGTTTTCTTATCCAGGTGAGCTTAAAATCTTGGCTGCCATTTTCTATCTTTGATATTTGCGTTTTTGTCGCACCGATAAGGCTTCCGAGCTTTTCCTGTGAAAGCTCTTTCCGTTCTCTTATCTCTCTGAGTCTATGTTGTCCTAGCATAATTATATTTTACAGAAACTTTTCAC
Organism: Micavibrio sp. UBA2705; assembly: GCA_002354205.1. Lineage (GTDB taxonomy): Bacteria > Pseudomonadota > Alphaproteobacteria > Micavibrionales > Micavibrionaceae > UBA2705. The sequence goes on from DELD01000006.1 coordinate 17,266, forward strand.
AAAAAATCGTTACCTAAAATCGAAACTTACGATTGACATCAAAGTATCTGTAATAGATACTCTATGTATGAAACTTATTGATTACTTAAATAAAGAAAATATCAAACCTTTAGATTTCGCCAAGAAAGTCGGGATTAAAGGGAGGGTTACAATCTACCGCTACATTAACGGAGAAGCCAAGCCGCGACTATATATGCAAGCTATATGTGAAGCGACTAATGGTGAAGTTACCCCCGCTGATTTTTACGATTTTTAATAATCTTTATCACTTTCATTCGATGTGGTTCTTACACGTCAATAAATTACATAATAATAATGATAGCACTTATACACAGAGTTATCCACAACTGTCAAGCATTGAGGGTGTCAGTGCAACTTTAAACAAGAGGGCATCATGAAGCCAGCCACAAGCGAAAACGTGAAATTAAGAAGGTTCGGGAGTTTTGATATTCTCCCTGTGCCTAAGCCGCGCATGACGCAGCGTGATAAATGGAAGCAAAGAGATTGCGTCCTTAGATATTACGCATTTAAAGATGCGGTCCGCCTGCACAATGTCAGCTTACCTAATGAGTATAGAGTGACTTTCTACATGCCAATGCCTAAGAGCTGGAGCAATAAAAAGAAACTTGAGCTAAGCGGCAAACCTCACACGCAAAAACCAGACAAAGACAATTTAGAAAAAGCGCTGCTCGATTCAATCTATGGCGAAGACTCGCATATTTGGTCAGGTTGGGCGCGCAAAATTTGGGCAGAAGAAGCAAGCATCTTTATAGAGGAGATTATCCAGTGAAGCAGCAAATAAGCACAACAGAAATACAGACACGCGCCCTTATTGTTTTCTCAGGCCGTACGGACTATCCGCTTATGTTTGATAGCATCCCATCCATGGAAGAGAACCTAAATAAGCACAGGTCTATGCCTAATTACATGCACCACAAATTACAATACAGAGAGGGCCGGTATGGCAACTGGCGCGAAATTGACGAGGTGGATATGTGCAAGCTGCTTAAATTTAAAAACGGCGGGGCGTTATGAGTGGGGCTGTGATTGATTTTCCGCGCGGTCAATTCGGCACAATCTATTGTGATCCGCCTTGGCACTATGAGATGTACTCTGATAAGGGTTACGATAAGTCGCCTGATGCACATTATGGGTGTATGAGCCGTGAAGATCTTCTGTCTATGCGTGATGATGTTCTGTTTGCCACTGCGCCAGATGCTGTGTGCTTCATGTGGGCTGTGTGGCCTAAGATTAATGAAGCTATAGAAATTATGGAGCACTGGGGATTTAAATTTAAAACTGGTGGCGCATGGCATAAGAGATCAAGCACGTTTGAGCATGGATGCGATGATCCCAAAAGCGCATTTGGTACAGGCTATATTTTCAGGTCTGCTTCTGAGCCTTTTTTGATAGGCACAGTAGGCAACCCAGAGATCAAAAACAAAAGCACCAGAAACATAATTGAAGAAGCTGTCCGTGAGCACTCGCGCAAGCCTGACTGTGTTTATGACATGATAGAGAAGTTATTTAACGGTGCTTATCTTGAGCTATTCTCACGTAATGAGCGTGCAGGGTGGTCGTGTTGGGGTAACGAGGTCGGAAAGCATGGCGAGGTATTATCATGAGTGGCTTTATAAAACTTGATAGATCAATTCTTGACTGGGAATGGTACGACCACGCCCCAACAAAGATATTGTTTTTCCACTTGCTGCTTAAAGCCAATTACAAGGCTTCTAAGTACCGTGGGCTTGATATTCCTGTTGGTGCATTGGTAGCGGGTGTAAACGCTCTATCTGAGCAAACAGGGCTCTCAGTGCAACAAACAAGAACAGCACTCAACAACCTAAAGAAAACTGGCGAGATAACAACCAAAGCAACAAACAAATTTTCTATCATAACACTTAATAACTGGTTGAAATATCAAGAGAAAAAAGAAGAGCCAACAAACAACAAACAAACAAACAACAAACAAACAACAAACAAACAACAATCAAACAACATTCAATCAACTACATCTAAAGAAATTAATAATAAAAAAACCTCTCCTTACGGAGAGTTAAAAAAAGCGCCAACACCATCGCCCAAGTCTTGCGAGGAAATGAAAAATATCTGGAATGAAGTTTGCGGCGGTACGCTGAAACAAACTCAGCACCTCTCACCACGGCGAATAATGAGGATGAACAGCGTTTTTCGTGAATACATGGGATCAGACCTTGAGCAGTGGCGTGCGTTTTGCGATTCCGTCAACCGCTCACCTTTCCTCACTGGTCGCGTAACGGACAAAGATGGAAAAGGATTTTTCGCTACGATTGACTGGGTGCTGGACGAAGACAATTTTTTGAAAGTTCTTGAGGGGAATTACAGCGAAGACCATAGCTCAAGCCGCACCGAGAGAAGCTATGCGCCGAAACCTCCACCGCTAGCATACAGGATGTACGACAGCACCGATGATGAAGATACGACGACACCAGAACAGCGCGAAAAGTCCAAAGCTAAGATAGCTGCTCTGGTGGCTGAAACAAAGCGCAACATGGCAATGCAGTAAGGAGCAATCAAGAATGGAAAAGCAGGCTTTTGAATATGATTCCGATTACGTTGAAGCTCACCTTTACGAAGCGGGGAAGTCCATTATTCGATTATCGGTAAAAGGGATTTATCCTTCACAGTTCGCCAGTGTTCTAGGCCAGATGTATACAGCGGACGAACACCCAACAGCGCATGAGCGTATGCCCCAGAATGAGCCTGACAACATTAAACACATGGAGCTTGTTGAGCGTTGGGTCAGAACAATTGATAACGTTATGATACGCCGCACAATCTATTTGCGCATGTTGGTTTCACCTCTTAACGAGCGCCACCGTTATTCATGGCGTAAAATTGGCGTGATGCTTAAATGTTCACACACCCAAGCAAAGACAAATTTTGAGCTTGGTCTATCCAAATTATCAGGAATGCTGAATAGCGGCGTTATTCCATCCGCGAGAGATATTTGATTTTGTCCCCAAGTAAGACACTTTTTCCTTGACTTGGTTTATGTGTCTTGGTAAGATACATGTATAAGGAGTTGGTAATGATTAAATCTTTTGCAGACAGAAACACAGAAACAATTTTCAGCGGTGAAGCCGTAAAGAAAATAGATAAAAATCTGCAAAAGCGGGTTCTTAGACGCTTGAGATATATTGATGCGGCTAAGGCTATAAGCGATTTAACTGTGCCACCTTCTAACCGTTTAGAGAAGCTAAAGGGGAATTTAAAAGAATTTTATTCAATCCGTGTTAACGATCAATGGCGTATAATTTTCAAATGGAACGAAGAAAATAGTATCGCTGAGGAGGTAAAGTTTACGGATTATCACTAACGTGATGAATTGGAAAGGGAAAAGGCAATGACAGAGCACATAGAGATAGAACCGGTAGGCGTGATGCTTAAGGAAGATTTCCTAGATGATATAGGGATCAGCGTACCAAAATTTGCACAAGCAATCGGAGTAACAAGGCAAGAAATATATAAAATTATTAGCGGTGACAGGAAGGTAAGCCCTGAAATGTCAATACGTTTCGGGATGTTCTTTGGAATGTCTTTAGGCTATTGGAACAGGCTGCAAAATGATTATGATATGCGCATCGCTAAGCGTGAGAAGCTTGACCAGTTCAAGCAGTCAATCAAGCCGATGCAGGTTGCCTGATTAAATTTGGCCGTTTGTATAGATTGTTATTCACTGGCGTTCGTTAATGTTCGTTTAGGGCTTTACAAACTTTACAAAAATGGCATAATAAAAACATAGAATGAATAATTGCGCTCTGGAAACAGGGCGCTTTTTTTATGCCCAAGTTTCCTTACGGAAAAATCCTCCCTGTTTAAACTTCACGCACACAGCCCTTTTGGTTCTCCTCTTGGATTAAGGCTGTGCGCTTGCGGCTGCGCCATAGAGTTTCTTTTTGACAGTTAGTTGCTCGACACACACCCCAAGGCGCAGCCGCTTCTTTTTCAGTTTATATGGATTTAATCTTCTGGGATGTCGTTAGAAAAGCGCCGCACCATGTAGGCTATATCTTGCGCATGGTTAGGCCACGGCGTTTCATCTTTGAGTGATTCAATCTCATTAGCAAGCTCAAGGCAGTGCTGTTTGAGTTTTGTAATATCGCTCACGCGCCCCGCAAATGTCTTTGTCGGGAGCTTAACAATATCGGCCTTGGGTCGTTCAATTTCACTCATATATTTATGATTACATAAAAAACACACATAGCGCAAGGCGCTTAACCATTAACCCCAAGGGGGCGGCATGGCAAACAAGGAAAAAGGCCAGAAACCTAAAAGGCGGCCAACTAAATATAAAAAAGAATATAATAACATCGTTTACAAGCTTTGTTTGCTTGGGAAAACCGATGCTGAGATGTCGGAAATATTGGGGGTTGCAGAGTCAACCTTTCATAAATGGAAGAAAGATTATCCTGAATTTTCGGAGTCCATAACGCGCGGTAAAGATTTGGCTGACGCTGAGGTTGCCGCGAGTCTTCGCGAAAGAGCGCTAGGTTACTCACACAACGAGGAAAAAGTTTTCTGTAGTGAGGGGCGCATAATCACTCACGAAACAACAAAACACTACCCACCAGACACACAAGCAGCGGCTATATGGTTATATAATAGACAGCCTGATAAATGGAAGCGTCAGCCTGTTGTTGATGTTGATGGCGTTGCCATTCCTGAAAAGATAACCGTTGAGGTCATGGACGCTAGGAAACCAGATGCCAAGCCTTAACATACCGCAAGCAAACTTTCTTGCGATGCCTAATAAATATAAGGCTTTTGTTGCGGGGTTTGGTTCGGGCAAAACGTGGGTTGGCTGCGCTGCTCTTTGTCAGCACTCATACGAATGGCCAGGCATTAACGCAGGATACTTTGCGCCAACATACCCCCAGATAACGGATATTTTCTTTCCCACGATTGAGGAAGTTGCCGAGGACTGGGGGCTGCGGGCTGAAACGTACGAAAGCAA
>DELD01000069.1 GCA_002354205.1 Micavibrio sp. UBA2705
GCGGGCTGAAACGTACGAAAGCAAGAAAGAGGTTAAGCTCTATAGCGGCAACACGATGAGAACGCTTATCAAGTGCCGCTCTATGGAGCATCCAGAAAAGATTGTCGGCTTTAAAATTGGTCACGCACTCGTTGATGAGATTGACACAATGAAGCCAGAAAAGGCCTTAAAGGCTTGGCGTAAAATTATTGCTCGGATGCGTTACAAGCGCGAAGGGCTCAAGAATGGCATAGACGTGACGACGACCCCAGAGGGTTTTAAGTTCGTATATAACCAGTTTGTTAAAGATGTAAGATCAAGGCCAGAACTCGCTGAGCTATATGGACTTGTGCAAGCAAGCACGTATGAGAACGAGCTCAACTTGCCAGATGATTATATTGAATCGCTCTATCAGTCATACCCGCCGCAGCTAATCTCGGCATATCTAAAAGGGCAGTTTATAAATCTAACCTCTGGCAGCGTTTATCCTAGCTTTGACCGCAAGTTGAATCACTCAGATGCGGAGCTTGAAAATCACGAAACTGTCCATATAGGGATGGATTTCAACGTCAATAATATGGCGGCTTCTATCAACGTTATTCGTGACGGTCAGCCCATTACGGTTGATGAGATCACAGAGGGGCGTGATACGCCGCAAATGGTCGCTTTGCTTAAAGAGCGATACAAAGACAAGGGCCATAAGGTTGTTATCTACCCTGATGCTTCTGGTCAGAATACATCGTCAAAGAACGCAAGCGAATCTGACTTGTCCATCATTAAACAGGCGGGCTTTACCGTTAGGGCTAATTCAAGAAACCCAGCGATTAAAGACCGCGTAAATGCCATGAATGCCATGATCCTTAATGCAGATGGAGAACGGCGATGGAAAGTAAACACGAACAACTGCCCAACGCTCGTTGAGTGCTTAGAGCAGCAAGCGTATGACAAGAACGGCGTGCCTGATAAAGATTCAGGGCATGACCACTTAAACGATGCGCAGGGATATTTCATTAATCAGCTTTATCCAATAGTAAAAAACACCTTCGGGGTGGGAAAAACAACAGGACTTTAAATGCAACCAGATCAGAAAAATGCACAATACGATGCTATGGCAGCAACGTGGAAGAAAATGCGCGACTGTTCTATTGGTTTGCGTGCGGTCCGTGCGCGTGGCTCTACTTATTTGCCGCGCCTTGGCGGTCAAGACAGTGATGCTGACGCAAGCTATCAATCATACTTGAACCGTGCGCAGTTCTTTAATGCTGTTGGGCGCACAGTCGACTCAATGGGCGGTCACATATTCCGCAAGCAGCCGGTCATTACTTTGCCCAAGGCTATGGATGAATATAAAAATGACATAAACATGGGCGGCTTGTCGCTTGAGGGTTTTCTAAACAACATCGTCGAGGAAGTTGTTGAGGTAGGCCGTGCAGGGGTTTTAGTTGAACACCCAGAGCGTGAGGATGATGCGGACGGTGTAAAGCTTACTGTTGAGGAATCACGCCAAAGAGGGTTGCGCCCATATCTAACATCTTATGCTGCTGAGGATATTATCAACTGGTCTACAGGCCGCGTGAATAATGCTACAGTTTTGACCCGCGTGTTTTTGTCGGAAAAGTACACGCAGGATGATGAAGAACTTATCCAAATTAGAGAATTATTCTTAGATGGCGCTTATGGTCAGCGCGTATGGCGACAAAGCACAGAAAAGAACAAAAAAGGCGGCTGGTTCGTCTTTAGCGAAGTATTCCCAAAGAAAAACGGCGCCGAAATTGGTGAGATTCCATTCTATCCGATTGGCACAAAAGAAGCGGGCATGGAAATTCAAGACCCACCGCTTGAGGGCTTGGCTGACACTTGCCTTGGTTTTTATCGTAATAGCGCGGACTATGAGAACGCCTTGCATGTTGCAGGAACGCCAACGCCTTGGATTAATGGCATAACTAACCCCGAGGAATTCCCAGCAATTCACCTCGGCTCAAACACTTTCTTAAAACTCCCACCAGAAGCAGAAGCAGGATTCCTGCAAACTGGCGCGGATGGCGTTGCGGCTTTGAAAGAAGCCATGCAGGAGAAAAAGCAGGAAATGGCAGCGCAGGGCGCACGTATGCTCGAAGCTGACAAACGCGCAGTAGAAAGCGCGGAATCACAGGCAATTAAACGCGGCGGCGAAAACTCCATCCTTGCAAGCTTGGCGGGCTCTGTTGAAATGTCCATGACAAAAGCCTTGCGCTTCATGGCTGAATGGATCGGCGCAACAGATGCAGACAAGGTCAATGTCGAGCTTAACAAAGACTATATGCCTAACGTTCTTGATGCATCGACGATGAAAGAATATAGAGAAAATTATTTAACTGGCGCATGGTCGTTCCAGACGTTCTTTGATGCCTGTATCGCGGGCGAAGCGGTCAGCGAAGGACTCACCTACGAGGATGAAATAGATCGCAAAGAGAACGACCCGCCCGCTTTGGGGCTGATCAATGACGATTAATCAGGATATTCTTGATAGCTCAATCCGTCACATGGTCTGGCTTGAGCGTTACAAGACAAGCACAGCAAATAAGATTTTGGCCATTCTCAATAAGGCTGATGCTGATTTAATAGAGCAGCTTACTATCAGGCTCGCAAAAATAGATCAGCGCGGCTTTGATTTAGGAAAGGCCACGACGAAACGCCTGGCATCAATGCAAAAGATGTATTCTGACCAGAAGCATCA
>DELD01000055.1 GCA_002354205.1 Micavibrio sp. UBA2705
ATACGTCAATGACATCGAGCGTTTTACGCTCTGGCGTACCTGATGCAAAGGCGTATTCGGTCTCAGCAGGTGATGATAATATACCGCCGCCATAAATGCGTAGCCCGTCTTTTGTTTCCATTAGGCCAAACTCAACCGTGAACCAATACAACCTTGCGAGCCAGACGCGGTCTTTTTTATCAGCCTTAAGGCCAAGCTTGCCATAGACGTGGGTGAATGCGGCGAAGTCTGGATTGGTCAGCATCGCGCAGTGGCCAAAGACTTCGTGGAAAATGTCTGGTTCTTGCAGATAATCAAATTCATCACGGCTGCGGATAAATGTTGCAACGGGGAATTTTTTATCAGCAAGCAGTGCAAAGAATTTATCAAAATTGATCAGCGCAGGCACGGGCGCAACTTCCCATCCCGTTTTTTCGCGCAATATAGCGTTTATTTCGGGGATTTGCGGAATACGATCAGTGGGAAAGTTTAGCGTTTCCAGTCCTTGTAAATATTCATCACAGGCCTTGCCTTTAATGCATTGCATCTGCCGCGCTACAAGTTCGCCCCAAATGGCGTTTTCATCATCGCTCCACGCAATATAGCCCTTTTCATCTGGCGCGCGTGATGTGTAATTTGTTGCTTTTCCCATTTTCCTGTCCTGCTTTGTTATTTTGTTATTATAGCATAGATCCGTGTATATTTTCTAACTCTGGTGGCGCATCTAGGTGCGCCTCTGGCGTTGCTTTTTTGACCCGTGCATCGTGCAGCATATTTTTTTCAATCTGCAACAATTTTGGATAAGGAGCAAGGTCAACTTTGTAACGCCGCGCATTATATAATTGCGGCAGTAAGCAAATATCCGCCATTGAAATTTCTTCGCCGCAGCTAAAATCATATTGTGCCTTGGTGCGGGTAAGCATTGTTTCATATGTGGCAAGGCCGCGGCTGATCCAGTGTTCGACCCATGCATTTGCTTGCGCTTGGTCTGCATCAAGCACGCCCATTAAATAGGCTTTCCAAACTTGGGGCGTACCGAAAGGGTGAATATCGGTGGCGATCAGCAGGGCGAGCTGCCAAATTTCCGCTTGCGTTTTTGCGTCGCCGTAAATTAATTTGGGCGCAGCATATGCACTATCCAAATATTGCATCACAGCAAGGCTTTGATTGAGCTCTACTTCGCCATCAATGAAATAGGGCGCAGTGCCAAGCGGGTTGATTTTCTTATAGGCGGCGCTTTTATGTTCACCCTTTAGCAAGTCAACATTAACCGTCTCGTAATCAAGGCCCTTGATGTTAAGGGCAATGCGCAGACGATAACAGCTTGACGCACGGTAATAATCATAAAGCTTGATCATTGGTTATGCGCTTTTCTTGACGGGTTTTGCTGCAGCATTATATTGCACGATTTTTTGTTCAATTGTGCCGAAAATGGATTGACCATTTGCGTCTTTGGCTTCGATTTTAATGCTGTCGCCAAATTTCATAAACGGTGTTTTAAATTCACCGCTTTCTATTTTTTCAATCATACGGATTTCGGCAAGGCAGCTATAGCCGACATTACGATCTGAATTTGAAATCGTGCCAGATCCGATAATGGCGCCAGCGCCCAATGGACGCGTTTTTGCTGCGTGCGCAATAAGTTCGCCAAAATCAAACTGCATTTCAACGCCGCAATTTGGCTCGCCGCATTCAACGCCGTTTAATGTGCTGATTAAGGGTTTGGTAAATTTGCGTCCATCCCATGCATCGCCAAGGCTGTCTGGTGTGACGGCTGCAGGGGAAAATGCGCTTGGCGGCTTGGAGTTGAAAAAGCCAAAACCTTTACCCAGTTCATTAGGAATAAGGTTGCGTAATGATACATCATTCATTGTCATGACGAGCGCAATATATTGCGGCGCATCTTCGGCGCTAACGCCCATTGGAACGTCTGTGGTGATAACGGCAATTTCGCCCTCAAAATCAATGCCAAAATCTTCGCTGATGACTTCGATATCCTGCGTGGGGTCTAAAATAGTGTCTGATACGCCTTGGTACATTAAGGGGTCAGTAAGGAAGCTTTCAGGCATTTCTGCGCCGCGGGCTTTACGTACTAACTCAACATGGTTTAAATAGGCACTGCCATCGGCGACTTGGTAGGCGCGGGGCAATGGTGAGGCACATTTATTTTGGTCAAAATTTTCGATGTTTGAGGCGTTGCCCGTTTCTAAATCTTTGTGTAATGCTGCAAGTTTTGGTGCGCAGATATCCCATTCATCAAGCGCGGCCTGCATGGTTGGCGCAATGGCGGCGGCGCTCACGGCTTTGGTAAGATCGTTTGATACAACGTAAAGCTGACCGTCACGGCCTGATTTATATGATGCGAGTTTCATCGTCGTTCCTTCCATTTGTAATCTGTTTTCTGACAAGCAGTCTACCTTGTTTTCACAGTTGGTCAAGCGCGCGGCTTCATGCTAGGCTTGCATCACAGATACAAGCCACGTTACTGTGGATATTGAATTAGGGCGGATGCCATATAAAGTAAAATTTAAGACAAACAAATATAGGGTTGATAAGAATGTGTAGATGGATTGCCTATTGCGGCGCACCGATATTTATTGAGCAAATTGTAACATTGCCAGATCACTCATTAGTTGCGCAAAGTATTAATGCTGAGATGAACTTTACTTCAGAAGGCACGCTGGTCAGCTTAAACGCCGATGGCTTTGGCGTTGGCTGGTACGGCGAAAAAGACGAGCCTGGCCTGTTTAAAGATGAGCTGCCCGCATGGAGTAATGAAAACCTGCATGAGATTTGTAAACATACTAAGGCGAGTATCTTTTTTGCCCATGTGCGTGCGCGGACAACGGGCGTGGTGCAGCGTTCAAACTGTCATCCGTTTAAATATAAGAACTGGCTATTTCAGCATAATGGGCATATTGATGCTTTCGAAGTGCTGCGCCAAGATTTGCATAAAGACATTGCACCAGAATTTTATGCAGAGCTATCCGGCACGACAGATAGTGAGACGTTTTTCTTATTGGCTTTGACCTATGGGTTAATGGATGACCCGAAAAAGGGGCTACAAAAAGCCGTTGAGCGTGTAAGGGCTGCGGCGGAAGAGAAAAAGACCAGCGGTATTATCAATTTATCCTGCACCGTGAGTGATGGCGATAAAGTTTGGACGATACGTTACGCAGAAAAAGATGCGCCGATGACACAATTTTACTCGACCGCATCTGATTGGATTAGCGACGAAAGCGGCGAAGAGACAATCAAGCAAAAAAAGAGCGTGATTATCGTCTCTGAACCGATCGATAAATTGAGCAAAGAATGGATTGAGATTCCGCCTAATGCATTCACAACCACGATCGGCAATCACATCGAGATTGAAGATTTTCTTTAAAGAACAGATGTAATAAGCGCTGTGCTTGGCTGCGGTTTATGCTTCTTTTTCGTCAAGCACGCCGCGGCGGATTTGGTCGAGCTCGATTGATTCGAAAAGCGCCTGAAAATTGCCTTCGCCGAAACCTTCATTGCCTTTGCGTTGAATAATTTCAAAGAAAACAGGGCCAATGGCATCTTTGGTGAAGATTTGCAGCAAAATACCTTGCCCATCGGTCGGTGCGCCATCAAGGAGGATGTTGAGTTTTTGCAGCTCCGCTGTGTCTTCGCCGTGGCCTTGGACGCGGGCGTCAAGTTTCTCGTAATATGTCGCGGGCGTTTCTTGCAGCGGTACTTGGTTTGTGTTTAATGCGCGCACGGTTTCATATATATCGGCAGTGCCGAGGGCAATATGCTGAATACCTTCGCCGTTAAAGCGTTTCAAAAACTCTTCAATTTGTGATTTATCGTCTGAACTTTCATTGAGCGGGATACGGATCTTACCGCAAGGTGAAGTCATGGCGCGGCTTTTCAGGCCGGTAAGCTTGCCTTCAATATCGAAATAACGGATTTCTCGGAAATTGAAAATATCTTCATAGAACTTGCCCCATACATCCATATTGCCACGAAAGACATTATGGGTCAGGTGGTCAATATAGGTAAGTCCTGCGCCTTTTGGGTGGCGGTCATCGGTGATGAAGTCAAAATTATCATCATAAAAACTTTCATCGTCAAGCAAATGGATAAGGCTGCCGCCAATGCCGTCGATTGTTGGCACGTCTTTTTGTTTTGCGCCGCTTTTATCCATAGCGGATACTGCGCCGCGTTTTAAAGCCTCTTTAAATGCCGCATCTGCGTCCTTGACGACAAAAGCCATAGAGCTTGCCCCTGCGATATGTGCATCGCTAAATGCCTTGGGCTGTCCGTAGTCCTCGGCGTTAAGCAGGAAGTTAATACCGCCCTGACGGTAGAGGTGGATAGCGCGTGATTTGTGATTCGCGACTTTGGTGAAGCCGAGTTTTTCAAATAATTTACCTAGCTCGTCTTCTTTACCTGCATATTCAATGAAGGCGAAACCGTTTGTACCAAGTGGATTTTCGAATAGATCAGCCATAGGGCGCTCCTGTTATATTTTTTGTTATTGTTTCTTAATTTATATAGCTGGACGCAGTATAAATGAAAGTAGGGGCGATCAATAGCCCTAAAACTTGCGGCGGTGCAACAGCATCTAAGATTGACCGGTATTCGGATCAAGCATACACTCGGCGCAGCCAATAAAATAAGTGTTTAGCTTACAAGATATAATAATAACGGGAGTTCACAATGGCGCTTACTTTTTCTTACCCTGATTTATCAGCACATCCTGCCTATGATAACCATGAAAAGATATTAATGGCAGAAGATGCAGATATTGGTTTCAAGGCCTATATTGCCCTTCACAATACCAAACGCGGCCCTGCGCGCGGTGGCTGCCGTTATTGGCCGCATTATAATAATGATAATGATGCCATTAATGATGTGCTGCGCCTTTCAAAAGGCATGACCTATAAAAATGCATTGGCTAATTTAAAATATGGCGGGGGAAAAACGGTTATTGTTGGCAAGGTAGGGACAACGAATCCAGACCCGTCTTTTATGATGGCATTAGGTCATGCACTGAATGAGTTGCAGGGCATATATGAAACGGGTGAAGATGTCGGCACGCGATTAGAAGATTTTAAAATTGCGGGCAGCATTACAGATTTTGTACGTGTGCGTTCATTGGAGAAGGCGGGGGTCATAGACCTACCGGGCGGGCCGCCATTATATACAGCCATTGGCGTTTATCACGGCATAAAGGCCGCGGTAAAACACAAGATGGGCAAAGACGTTCTGCGCGACATACGTTTTGCAGTGAAAGGTTTAGGTAGCGTAGCAACGCCGCTTTGTGCGCTTTTACATGCTGATGGTGCGAAGTTAACGGTTGCGGATATTGACCCTGCAAAAGTTGCGCGCGCCGCAAAGGAATGGGGCGCGAAAATTGGCCACCCTGATGATATTATGTTTGAAGATGTTGATGTCTATGTGCCTTGTGCGCTTGGCGGTGATATTAGTGCCGATACGGTTGACGCGATTCAGGCCAAAGTCATTGCAGGGGCAGCAAATAATCAGTTGGCAACTCCAGAGATGGCAGAAGCATTAAAAGCGCGTGGTATATTATATGCGCCTGATTACGCGATTAACGCGGGTGGTGTGATTAATGTTGTGGAAATTGGCGCAAGCCATGAAGAGTTAATCGCCAAGCTGCGTCATATCGGCGTAACGCTTGATGAAATTTTTAAGCGTGCTGATGCTGAGGATAAAACCACGGCAGAGATAGCAGATATCATCGCTTTAGAGCGTATAGCTTCACATTAAATGACGTTATGGGCGGCAGCGAATCATATTTTATGATAGTGTAGCCCCTGCGTCACTCGACTTTAAGACGTAATCTTTAATAATCAATAAGGAGCAATTATGATGCGCGACAATGTAGGTTTAGATGTAAATAAGGTCTTTGAGGAATTAGGCATTTCAGATGTGCTTAGTCAATCAGGTAACCTGCCTGTATTTAGCCCCGCTGATGGCAAAAAGTTAGCTTCTGTGCAGATGCACACATCCGCGCAGTGCGATGCGATGATGTCAGATGCCGAAGATGCATTTAAAGCATGGCGCATTATTCCTGCACCGCGCCGTGGTGAACTTATCCGTTTGCTGGGTGAGATTTTGCGTGAGAAGAAAGAAGCGCTGGGTGCTTTGGTCTCTCTCGAAAACGGTAAAATTTTTCAAGAAGGCCTCGGCGAAGTGCAGGAGATGATTGATATTTGTGATTTTGCTGTTGGTGTGAGCCGTCAATTATATGGTTTAACGATTGCTTCTGAACGTCCGGGGCATAAAATGCGTGAATATTGGCAGCCTGCAGGCCCTGTGGGGGTGATTAGCGCGTTTAACTTCCCTGTTGCTGTTTGGGCATGGAATACGGCGCTGGCGATTGTCTGCGGCGATCCTGTGATCTGGAAGCCATCGGAGAAAACGCCGCTTACGGCAATTGCCTGTCAGCAAATGTTCTTGGATGCCTGCGCTAAATTTGGCGCAGATGCACCAGAAAACCTTTCGCAGCTCTTAATTGGCGAAGCAGAAATTGGCGCGCAAATGGTGGCGGATAAGCGAATGTCAGTGATTAGTGCAACAGGCAGTACGGCAATGGGACGTAAAGTTGCGCCAATCGTCGCTGAGCGTTTTGGTAAAGTGATATTGGAGCTAGGCGGTAATAACGCGATTATCGTCGCACCAAGCGCGGATTTAGATCTTGCTTTCCAAGCTATCGTCTTTGGCGCAGTTGGCACATGTGGGCAGCGCTGTACGTCAACACGCCGCGTGTTCATACATGATGATATTTATGATGCTTTAGTGCCGCGTATTAAAAAAGCCTATGGCGGTTTGTCGCTCGGCCATCCCATGGCAGAAGGGACACTTGTTGGCCCCTTAATTGACGGCATGTCATTCGACCTGATGGAAACGGCGCTTGATAAAGTCCGCACCATGGGCGCTGACATAACAGGGGGCGGGCGTGCATTGGTGGATGAGTATCCAGAAGCGTTTTACGTCAACCCAGCCGTCGTTGAAATGAGCGGCATTGCTGATAACGTCAAAGAAGAAACTTTCGCGCCGATATTATATGTCTTCCGCTATTCTGATTTGGAAGAAGCGATTGAACGTCAAAATGATGTGCCGCAGGGTTTGTCATCGGCTATCTTTACGCGCGATGTTTTAGAGGCTGAAACCTTCACCGCAGAAGCGGGCAGTGATTGCGGCATTGCGAATGTCAATATTGGCACAAGCGGCGCCGAAATTGGCGGCGCATTTGGCGGCGAAAAAGAGACTGGGGGCGGCAGAGAAAGCGGTTCAGATGCATGGAAAGGCTATATGCGCCGTATGACAAGTACGCTGAACTATTCGAAAGAATTACCGCTTGCGCAGGGTATTAAATTCAGCGTTGGGGAGTGATTTTAGCCAATTGTTTTCGGAAGTATTTTTAAAAAGGGCGCTAATAGCGCCCTTTTTTATGGTTTAATTTCAGTTATATAAGTGTAAACTAATCTGTTTATAATATGTGTGGGTATGTTGACAAAGCTGCTTTGGAGAGGAGTCCGTATAGTGTATAAATAAACTGATATGTTTATAGGTAAAATGGAAATATAATATGAAAATCACAGCGAAACAGAAAGACATTTTAGCCGCGGCAGAAATTGAATTTCAAAAGCATGGTTTGCACAATGCGATTATTGATACAATCGTTGAAAATGCTCAGGTTTCGAAGCGTACACTCTATAAATATTATCGAAGTAAACTGGATCTTTTCCAGGCTGTTTTGATGCAAAAATACCGCGCCGTCGGGCGCGGTAAGGCTGTGCTTTATCAGCGCGATCAAGATTTTAAAAAACAGCTTAAGTCACTTATTGTTCATGAGATAAATGCTTATCAATCAAAGGCTTATATGGATGTGGCGCAGATCATATTGCGTGAATTGATGCTTTCTCAGGATAAAGCAGAGAAAGTCTTTGCCCAATTGCCGCCCACAGGAACGTCACTGGGTAAGTGGCTGGGGGATGCAGTCAAGGATGGGTATTTAGTTTGTCAGGATATCGCTATGGCTGCTGAGAGCCTAGAAGGACATATTAAGTCTTATGCCTTTTACCCGCAGGTCTTTGGTTTTGCGCAGATGGAAGGTTCAAAGATAGATGCTGTGGCAGATCATATGGTTGATATGATTTGTAAATCCTATGAATTTTCAGGGTAATTATTAGGGGCTTTATGTATGCGCTTAACGTGCGCCTTCAATCTTTGCTATATAATCTTGCATCAAGGCATCAAGTTCCCCGCTTTCGCGCTTACTTTTAATGGCATTATTGATATTATTTAAGATATCTTTTAATTCTTCACGTATAAGCAGGTGATATGCGCCGGTGCTATGAATAAAGGATTCCGCCAGCGTTGTACTGTGTTTTTTATTGTAGGCGCGAAAATTAAGTGTGCCGAGAATGGCGCAGTCCACTTTTTTGTTATGAAGTGCGTTTAGCAAAGCGGACTCGCTTGGGTAGTCACGGCGCTGAAGCTGATCTTCATCAAAATAACGATAGCCAAGCACAGTGCCAACTTCTCCCCTGTGCAGTTGTTCTAGCGTTTTGACTTTATCGACATATTCGCCCTGACACACTACAGAATCGCTAATGGGATAAAGCGGATCTGAGAAAATTGTGTTAGGTAGTGCTTGGCCTTTTGGCAGCCATGAAGGACTGAATGTTATAAAATCGATTGCGCCTGCTTTAAGGGCATCAAGGCGCGATGTCGCGGCGATGTCAAAACGTTTCGGTGTGTACGGCGTCTCATTCAAAATCATAGAAATAGCTTCGAATAACAGTGTGCGGTCTTGGTCGCCATCAATACCAATTGTAAACGGAAAGCGCTCTTTGGATGCTGTGGTTGAAAATTTTAGGTAATAGGAATCTGTTTCACCAATCCATTTTTGATAGGCTTGCATGAAGTCATTCTCAAGATTTTCCTGCGCAGCTGCCTGTTCAAGGGCTTGTTTTACGTTTTGATGTTTAATGTTTAACGCATGATAAAGTGGGTAAGCCCCGACAAATTTACGTTTATAAGCACCGAGGTTAATTTCATTTTTTTTGCTTAAAAGGTTGTAATTCAAGTCATCAATAATGAAGCCATCAATACGTCCTGTTTCTAACATTGCAATAAGTTGCGGCAAGGTGCGTACGGGGATGGCTTTTGATGAAATACGCATAGCCATGGACTCTGCCCATTTATTGGAAGCCATATAGCCTATGGGCATATTGCATGTCACTGCGCGGTAAAATATTAGTAATTTTTTCACCGCCAAATAAATATGAACTGATGGTTATTATTGGTGCGTCGACATAAATAACATTCTGGGCGTGATTCTCAATATAATCCTTTGTGCGCAAAGCGTTGGCATCAACGGTGCCTTGGCGCAGGGCGGTGTCTGCACGGTTATAGGGCATGGCGGTAAATTCGGCGCATAATCCCGCGGCGGCATATAAGTTTTTAAAGGCGGGTAGGAATGCCTTGGAGACCTCAATATTTTCGGCGTAGGCAATTTTATAACAAGGTTGCGCTGGATTGGTGTCAGCGCGTGCATGTAGCGGCGATAAGATAATGAGCGTAAAAATAACTGCCTTCAGAAATGAGTTGCGCATGTTGGTTTTACCTTTGTTTGTCCCCGTATTTATGGCTCTGCTTAAGATACTAAGCGACGCATTTATTATTCTTCTTCTTCATTTGCGCCTTGAAAAGTCATAATTAAATCGCCAGACCATGCAATAAATTCAGGGTTAAGGAATTTTGGGTCTGCGCCTGTATAGGTCAGTGGCGCGCCGTTAATATCGGTAAGACCGCCGCCAGCGGCGCGTAATATGGCATCGCCTGCGGCTGTGTCCCATTCACAGGTCGGGCCAAAGCGCGGGTATATGTCGGCTTTACCGGCCGCGATGGTGCATATCTTTAAAGAACTGCCTTTTTTAATGATTTTTTCGACTTTGAATTGCTGTAAAAATTCATCAAGTTTTTCACCAGAGCCATGTGAAACACTGCTTACGACAGTGATGCCTTTTTTCGGTATGTTACGGGTTTCAATGCGTTTTTCACTATCTGTATCATCAAGCCAGCGCAATGCGCCCGTTTCAAAGTTTCCGGCATACATCTCACCTAAGAATGGCGCGTAGACAACGCCCAAAATAGGCTCGCCTTTATGGATAAGGGCAATGTTAACCGTGTAGTTCCCTGAACCGCTGATAAACTCCTTCGTGCCATCAAGCGCATCGACAAGCCAGTAATATTCTTCGCTTTCGATATTGGGGCGGTATCCACCTGCGACAGCTTCTTCGCCAATGATGATGATATCAGGTGTGATCTCTTTAATTTTTTTAGTAATGTGCTCTTCGGCTAGTTGATCTGCTACGGTAACGGGCGAGCCATCATCTTTGGTCATCGCCTCTAATGCGCCGCTATCATCAAAATAATCAAGCGTAATTTCACCCGCATCATACGCAATGCGGCGAATTTGGTTCATTAATGCGGCAGGGTGTTCAAGTAAGCGATTAGACATGATTATTCCTCAATATTTCTATCATACTATAGCGCCTAAATAGGGGATATAATAGTAAAATCGCCCTGCAGATGCAGGGCGATTTAAAGTGGGTAATTTCTTTATATTAACTTAGACGTTTGTCTTACAGCTCACCTGCTGCAGTATCTAAGTTAGTTGATAATGAAGTCCATAGACCTTCGAGCGAGGGACCAAACAGCGCCATACCTGCGCCAACGGCAACGGCAACGCCAGCTGCAATCAGTGCATATTCAATAGCAGTCGCGCCATTTTCTTCGTTTTTATAAGCTTCAATAAAAGCAATAAGTTTCAACATATGTTGTCTCCTTTAATACGTTTCTTATTTTAATATTTTTGGAGGAATAATTTCCACCCACTTCGTTTCTCACCCTACTATCATGGCACTGAATTGCTTAACAGAAGCTTAAGAAAAGAATTTTTTTTGCCTTTTTTTATTCATTAAAACAATGGCTTAATTGTAAATAACTTATAATAAAATATGGCTAAAATTTTAGATATAATGCAGTAAGCATTATGAATTCTGGACGCGTTATAATTTGCCCGTTAAATTTTAAGCTTAGCTCCCATGTTTAAATTTAAGATATAACGGCCCTAAAATAATAAAAAATAATCCAGGTAGGAAGAAAACAATCATCGGTACGGTCAGCTTTGGCGGTAATGCTGCAGCTTTTCTCTCTGCTTCTTGCATACGCTGATCGCGCAGATCATCGGCAATGATATTCATCGCATTGGTGACGGATGTACCATATTGTTCTGCCTGTATCATGGCTGTGGCGAAAGACTTAGCAGCGCCAGAGCCGACGCGGCGTGCAAAATCAAGCAATGCGGTCCTGCGGTCATTGAGCAGCCCCATTTCTGCGCTTAAAATGCCAAGCTCTTCGGCGAGTTTTTCTGAAATTTCTGTGACTTCTTCGGCGATACGGCTAATCGCTTGCTCAAGGCCAATACCGCCTTGGACGCATATAAGCAGCATATCAAGCGCATCGGGGAAGTTAAGGTTAATCTCCTCTTGGCGCTTTTGAATATGGTTTTTGACAAGGATGCTGGGTAAGAAGAAACCAGCGGCGGCGAGAAGAATGATTATGCCGAGCGTTTGCCGCCCATCAAAGTCATTCTCTGTACGTTGCAGCATTAAAAGCCCCCAGCCAGAAAGAATGATCGGCAAAAGGATGCGCCCGAACAGAAAATACATCGGTGCTTTGGGGTCTCGTATGCCAGCTTGCAGCATTTGGTCACGCAGCTTTTCGCCAAACTTACCGAAAATCTTTTGTATCTTGAAAAACATCGCCAAAGATTCCTTGGTCTTGTCGGAATCGTTACTTTTCGTTGCGCCATGGGTTTCTTTTGTCGCGTTGAATAAGTCTTTGCGTTTTTTGGAAATAACGTCGCGGTAATGCTGCTTTTTTTCTGTGCGGTTAAGGAAGGGCAGGGCGAATCCTGCAAAAGAGCCCGCTGCAGCGACGGCGCTAATAATAATGATAAGCTGTTCATTTGCCATTAGGCGCTCCTTTCCTTTTATTACTGTTAAACTTTAAAATTACTCATTTTCCACATAATGACCATACCAAGGCACATCCAGCCGCCAAAACAGGACAGGCCAATCATTCCTGATTTCGTATCAAAAATAATGTCTATATAGCCAGGGTTAAAAGCATTAAGGCCAAGGCCAACCAATGGCGGCATACAGGCAATAATCGCGGCAGATGATTTTGCTTCGGCGGAAAGTGATTTGACTTTACGCTTTAATTGGAAGCGCGCGCGAATGACTTTGGCAAGGTTGGATAGGATGTCAGAGAGTGACGAGCCTGTTTGCTGCTGAATGGCAAGACCTGTGGCAAACATACGCATTTCTGGAATAGGCATACGCTTGGCGACAATCAAAGCGGCTTCACCAAGCGGCGTACCGATTTTTTGCAACTCATATATGCGGGACATTTCTTCGCCAATGGGGCCTTCGAATTCTTTGGAACACATTTTAATGGCCTCATTCATCGGCATGCCGGCTTTCAACAGGCGCATCATGGCTTCAAGCGCATCGGCGAAATCTTCTAAAAACTTTTTCTGGCGGCGCTTGGTTAAAATGAACAATACAAGTTTTGGGAACCCTAAAAACCCGACAATAGTTAAAAGGCCGACAACAAGATTGGGCATTCCGATATAAAAAGACCCACCAGCAAAAACTACAGCGCTTAGCGCGGACATTATATAAAATTGTGCAATGCTAAACTCAAAGCCTGCTTGCTGGATCTGTTCGCGCGTCGTGCTTTTGCCTTTTTCTTTTTGTTCGTCTGAATCTTCCTGCCCTGCATCTTTTAGCTTTTTGGCAATGGCGGCGCGGCGCTTGTTTTGGTCGTTTTTTTCGTTATTCTTGCCGCGCGTATCGGTGGCCGTGCCTGAAATAATTGATAATGCGCGGTCGCGTGATGCCTGACGCTGAGAAAGCATGAGGGATATTGTAATGCCGACCGCAGCGATAGCGGTTGTGAGTATGATGATAAGGGCAATCTTCATCCGTAGGCCTCTTCCATTGCATCAAGGACGAGCTGTTCGACACCAAACTGGCGGGCTTTATCATAAAATTTAGGCCGCAGGCCAGTGGATTTTTGTGTCGTAATAAGGTTGCCATCTTCGGTTTCGCCTTGGTAATCAAGAACGAATAAATCCTGCAGCGTTACAACATCGCCTTCCATGCCCGTAAGTTCGCTAACATGGGTTACTTTACGCGAACCATCGCGCAGGCGCTGGACTTGGATGATGACATTAACGGCGGAGGCAATTTGTTCACGTATAGCAACAATCGGGATGTTAAAACCGCCCATAGCAATCATGTTTTCCATACGAGAAATCGCTTCGCGGGGGTTGTTGGCGTGGACTGTACCCATTGAACCGTCATGACCTGTATTCATAGCCTGCAAAAGGTCAAAGGCTTCGGGGCCACGTACCTCACCAACGATAATACGCTCTGGGCGCATACGCAGGCAGTTTTTAACAAGATCACGCATGGTCACTTCACCAACGCCTTCTAAGTTGGGTGGGCGCGTTTCAAGGCGGACAACGTGTTCTTGCTGTAGTTGCAATTCGCAGGCATCTTCGCAAGTGATAATACGTTCGCCCTGTTCAATATAGCGCGTTAAACAGTTGAGCATGGTTGTTTTACCAGAGCCTGTACCGCCAGAGACCAAGACATTTACGCGGCAGCGCCCAATAGCCATGATGAGCTTGGCGCAGCTCGGCGTTAAAGAGCCAAAGCCCATAAGTTTTTCAAGGGTAAGTTTTTCTTTAGCGAATTTACGAATGGTCATACATGCGCCATCAACGGCAAGCGGGGGGATGATGACGTTCACACGCGAACCATCAGGCAGGCGCGCATCACATATGGGCGACGATTCATCAACGCGGCGACCGATTGCGCCCACAATACGCTGACAGATTGTCACCAAATGGGCGTTGTCACGAAACTCAATATCGGCTTTTTGGATTTTGCCGTTTAATTCGATAAAGGTCGTGTCGGGGCCGTTAATCATAATATCGGCAATGCCTTCCATCTCAAGCAGAGGCTCTAATGGGCCAAAGCCGAGCATGTCATCGGCACATTCGCGGGCAATTTGTTTTAGCTCTGATTGGGTAAGGTCAAGGTTTCTGAAGCGCGCGATTTCTTCTACGGCGGTGAAAATCTCTTCACGCGCGGCTGTGCTATCCATACGGGCGAGGGCTTTGAGGTCGATGCCGTCGCGCAAATCACTCCAGATACGGTTATGGGCGCGCTTTATGCGCAGCGAACTCATTGACGTGTTGCCGCTTTCTTCGCTTTCATCGCCGCCTTCTTCGTCGAGGCTTAATTTGTCATCATGAAAGTCTTTTGACTTTTTCTTGGGCTGATCGTCATCTTCACTTGCAAGGGGGGCGGTCTCGGGTGAAGCTTCGCCTTGCAATGAGGAGGGCGGCTCTTGTGTGTCCGTTAGTTCGGACTCAGTGCTTTCCTGTGGCCTTTTTTTCTTTGGCTTTGGCTGCGGCTGTGCTTCTGGCATAGCATCAGGGCTTTCTTCAGCGCTATTACCTGTCTGCGCGCCGGTATTCGCTTCGCTTTGTGGGGCTGCTGCTTTTTTCTTTGGCTTTACTTGGCTTGCATCATCTTCTGATTTTTTTCCAAACATGATCAGCTCCCCTTAATTTTACTCAGTAGCCCACCAACAAATGATCCATCTGCCTTTGCGCCCTCAGCTGATTTCTTATCATTGCCGACAACATCCTGTAAGAACAAGGATAATGCGTTGATAAGTTTTTCCGCGCCTTTTGCCCCCTTAATTGTTTTACCTTGGCTTTCCGCAGCCTTGAATGTTTTGGGGTCATAGGCAATGGTGAGGTCGATTTTTGTTTCAAGCGCGGCTTCAATATCGCCGGCATTGACCTCATTGGCTTTGTCTTGGCCTTGTGCGTTGAGGATGAATTTGATGTGCTCTTTATCATCATTGCCGCGCAAATCATCAATTTCTTTAAGTATTGTACGTGCTGTACGTAGTGACGGCAGGTTTGGCGCCGAGACAACAAATATTTTATTGGCGCGCTGTATTGTTGTTCGTGCAAGATGTGCTGGCGCGGCGGAGAGGTCAACGACAACAAAAGGGTGATGCATCATGAGTTTATTAATTAACGCTTCATAATCCGCTGCTGATACTGGGTCATCAAACAGCCCGTCACCACCGCATGCGAGCAAGGTTAAATTTTCGTCGAGTTTGACCTGAATACGGTTAAGGTCTTCATCGTTATTCGCTACAGCGACTTTGACGGTTTCTGCTAATGTGGATGATGGCTCTTGTCCCATCGCGACGCTTAAATATGACCAGCCGCCAGCGGCATCCATAAGTAAGGTCTTTTGTTGCTCTTTTTCTGATAAGGTGAAGGCGAGAGCTTGCGCAATGGTTGACACGCCTGCGCCGCCTTTTGTTCCTGTAATGGCAATCAGTTTGCTGTTGGATACGCCCATTTTTTCAATAAGTGTATTGGCGATCACGCTAGAAAGAACGGCTGGGTCAATCGGTCGCACCAGGTAGTCACTAACGCCCATGGCGATAAGTTTGCGATAGACGTAAACATCATTGTCAGGGCCGATCAAAATGGCGGCTGTGCCCTCATCAAGGTTGGCGGCGAGCTTATCAAGCTTGGCCATAAAACTTTCATCGTCAATGCTTTCGGTCTCAACAACCAGTAAATGTGGCGCTTCATACTCGGCGTAATAATCAATCGCGCTGTCTAATTGGCCTTTCTCATGAATGATGCTGACGCGTTTAAAACGCCAATCGTTTTTAAGTGTGCTGACAGCAGAGGCTACTGAATCGTCGAGCGCATGAAAATGCACTTCCGCTTTGGGAAGGAGGATATTGACATCGGAAGTATGTTTTTGTTCAGCCATGATGCTTTCTACTGATCTGCTTTTTGTTCATTGTAGTGTTTAATGTCTAAACGGAGGGTTAACAGCGCCGCGCTGCACGCATTTTGTGCATGCTTATATGTTTTTAGTCTTCTGTTGCTGTCTCGCCGCCTTCAATTGGGGCGTTTGGCACGCCATCAAAATAACCAGTGCCTTGTAAATTGCGAATGCCGCGGCGGCCATCATAATCGCTGGTGGATGCGCCAGTGCCTGCAAGGTCGCTAGGGCGATAGACCTGCTTTGCCATTAATGTTTTGACGCTACAGCCAATTTCGTAATTCTCGATTTTATCTTCTGTGTTTGCGCCTTTGCCATCTAGGCCTGGGGCTACGCCGCAACCATCTGGTGCGTGTGCCTGTGTTTGCGTGTAATCAACAAACAGGCGCGGGGCGGTGTTCTTTAGCGGCAGTATCGCGATACGCACATTGTTGACGTAATGGTCATTGCGCATAATGGCGGCAAGGTCAGAGCCTTTGCGCATTGCATCAGATGCGCTGAAGCTTCCTGAAGTGCTCGGATCATAGCTGATGGTTAGGTTAAGGCCGTTACTGCCATAACGTTTATAATCCTGTGCGATAGCGGCGAGTTCACCTGCGCTAATCGCGCTGACATCAATAGCGCGTTCATAGCCTGTTTCGACCAGTTCAATTTTGCGTTCGGTCACGCCTGTGGGCGTGAAATAATTATCGGAACAGCCCGCAAGGCATAAAAGGGCAAGGGGGGCAATAAGGATTGGTTTTAGAGTCATCGTAAATCTCTCCACACTTAATCTATGATATAGCCGAACTGGTCGCTTTGTTCGTTCATTTCAGGTGCTTTTGCCCCATAGATGCGACGAATATTCCTTGCGAAAGTCATTGCTAGTTGATGTGATTCTGGTTGTTTGGTTTTTGTGACAACCTTGTCGTTATCTGTATATGGCTGGACAAGTACTGGGGTTACAATAACTAAAAGTTCTGTTTCTTGACGCTCAAAGCTTGATGAGGATACAAGGTCGCCAAGTACAGGCGTATCTTTAATGCCTGGGATGCCAGAAAGGTTCTTAATGGCTTCTGAGCGCATAAGCCCAGCGATCATTAAGCTTGCGCCTGATGCCATTTCAATAGTGGTAGATGCGCGGCGTACATCAAGGCCCGGAACGCTAACTTCAGCGATTGTTATGCCTTGGTTGAAATCGAGTGATGAAACTTCGGTATCTAATTGTAGGCTGATACGGTCTTCGGTGACAACGCTAGGGATAAAGTTTAGTGAAACGCCAAATGCGCGATATTCAATTGTAATGTTACCGTTACGGTCACGTCCTGTCGGGACAGGGAATTCACCGCCTGCGAGGAAGCCGGCTTGCTCACCTGAAATGGCGGTCAAATTGGGCTCGGCGAGCGTGTTGGATAGGCCGTTGCGCTCTAAGGCATTAAGCGCAAATTCAATAAGGCCAACACCTGATATGCCAGGGTCGAGGGCGAGAGCTGCGCGTGTGAAAGGGTCTTCGGTCAGGCCAGTGGCGCTGCTGATCAGGTTTTGGATATAACCATCGCTATCAATGCTGTTTGGCGGCAGGACGTTAAAGGACTGTGCGCCCGCACGGTTCACGCCGTTAACACTCGTTTCAAGGCCGAGTTCTTTGAGGACTGTACGGTTCACTTCAACGATTTTTACGTTAAGCATGACTTGCTGTTCGCCGGCAATGGTCATCATGTTAACGATTGTTTCGTCGGGTGTGCCGTCCTTTTCGCGTAAATCAACTGCGTGAGCGTTAACAATGTGTTCAATTTTCTGTGCGATGCTTGGATTAGGAACGCGCCCTGTAATAATAAAGCGTGGGCCGATAGATTCGACTTTGACATCTGTTTCTTGTGGGAAGAAGCTGTAAATGGCTTCCTCAATTTTTTCTGTATTGTAATGAACGTGAATATTAATGCGTTTAATGACATTGCCTTCAGCGTCTAGGGCAATAACATTGGTGTCGCCAATGCCGCGCCCTAGAATATATAAGGAATTTGACTGTAAAACGCTGACGCTTGCGGTTGAGCCACTGCCCACGCGTATATCTGCAACATTACCGTCAACATGTATGACCTCACCCTTGCCAAGGGCAATGTTGATTGTGGGGTCTTTGGGGATGACAATTTCCTCGTGCAATATTGTGCTTTTGTCAGCATGAGCTTGCTGCGCAGGAAAAGCAAATAAGGCAATGGCGGTCATGGCAAAGGTTGCTATGAAGCGCTTATGATGGAATTTCTTGTCTAGTGTATCGTTCATAACGAAACTCCGTTTTTTTAAATAGTCCAAAACTCTGCTTTGTCACGCAAAGGCCAGAGTGTTATTAAAAGAGCATTATTAAATATGTTTGATTTTGCATGTGCCAGAAGCGGCGCAGCAAGGCTTAGTCTTTTCTTTATTCATAAACGTCACGGTCGACAACGCCGCTATTGCTATAGATTCGCACAGCGTCTGTTTTCTTGCGTTTGGTTTTCTGCATTTCGGTTACTTTGTTCAAAGTTTGCCCGATGGTTACATCTGTTGTTGATTGGTCGGCGCTGTCGATGATTGTTTCATCTCCTGCGGCGCGTAGTGAAAGGTGAAGATCGCCAAGTGTGCCTGCTAGCGCCAGTGATTGTTGCTGTTTGGCATCAACTTCTAAGGTGATAGTTCTGCCGACTTTACCTTTGTCTTCGCTCGCGGCTTCGGCAAGCTGATCTACGGCAAGGACGCGCACATTTTGCAAAATAGTCTCTGAGGCGAGGGCTTTGACGGTGTTTTTAACATCTTGGTTTGAATCGGCATCAACTTTAACCTTATAGGTCATGATGACATCAACAAAATCACCAGGGATAAGGAAACCGCCTACCATTGATTCTGCGGAGACGTCAATTGCCATCGCACGCATACCTTTTTTAAGCTTCGCGGTCAGGACGTTCTTGCTTTCCGTGCGGACAACGGCTGATTTTAAAAATGGCTCGCCCGCGTCAAAGTTACGCTTCACGCGCTTGCCGATAATATCGTCAACAGGATTGTCGCTCTCACCTTTGATGATTGCACCTGGGAAAGTGGCATCAGAAGGCCATTTTTCCCACTTTAAATCTGTCTTCTCAATTTTCTTGCCAGCGCTTACCACTTTTGATGTGACGATAATTTCTGTCATTTCAACAGAGGATGAGACGACAGGGGCGGGGTCACTTTTAAGGGCAGATTGCGCAATTAAACCGACAATAATGGCGGTTAAAAGACTTCCTGCTAAAACAATAAGCACATTTCTGTTCATTAGGATTCGCTCCGTTAAGAGTGCGTAAGAAGATTCAATATAGGCTGCGCAGAACACGCATGTTTTTACATCCTACACTATTTTCTGTGGATTATCTAGCGAATAGAGGTAAATATGTTTGCGGATCGAAAAAACCTGCGGCGGCGTAAGCAAATACAGTACCGACAAGGATTGCAATGCCGTAAGGCACTTTGGTTTTATCACCGGATTGTGCAAAAAATAGCCAGCTTCCTTCTTTTGGCGCTTTTAAAGGCTTAAATTTTCCGCAAAGAATAGTTGCAATGCCAAGCAAAGCCCCAAAAGTCGCCATGTAGAATAAAAATGGCGGCACATTCGCTGCGCCCATAAACAGGCCAAAAGCGGTCATCATTTTTGAATCGCCTGCGCCCATCAGGCGAATAGCAAATAAAAATGCAGAAAGTGCAAATAATATGGCCGCGCCGATCAAGGATGAAAGCAAAGATGGCGTCATGTCCCGCGCATCGGGGAAGATAAAGGTGATAATTTGTAAAAAGACAAACAGACCAATAACAATAAGCAAATATTGGTTAGGTATTTTAAGGCGAGTAAAGTCAGAATACGCACAAAGTCCGCCAATAATAAGCGAAGCGAGAATAGGAAATACGGTAAGTATGAATATAAGCATATTTCAAATCCTCGTTTGTGTTTGTTTTGTGTGTCTGTTTGGTATTCGACGCTTAAACGGCAGCCTTTAATGCAGCGGCGCTATCCGCGTTAATTTCTTGACGACCGATGGAAATGTAACGGAAGCCTTTTTCTCTAATCTCAGCTTCAGTATAAATATTTCTAAAGTCTAATAAAAGTGGCTGCGTCATTTTTTCTTTGATTTCTCGCAATGATAAAGCGCGGAACTCATTCCATTCGGTTAAGATGACAAGAGCATCTGCATTATCGGCAACGTCATAGGCGTTGTCTTTCCAATCCACATTTTGGAAATGTTTTTCTGCTTGCTCGCGGGCTTCTGGGTCGTATGCTTTGATATTCGCACCAGCTTGTTGAAGCATTGGGACAACGACCAATGAAGGCGCATCGCGGACATCATCTGTATTTGGCTTGAAGGAGATTCCTAGAATGCCGATGGTTTTGCCTTTTACGTCGCCATCAAAAGCCGCGATGATGCGTTTCGCCATGTCTTCTTGGCGGTTTTTATTCGCGGTGATAACTTGTTCTACAATGGTTTGCGGGGCATTATGCTTTACGCCAATTTGAGCGAGCGCCAATGTATCTTTTGGGAAGCATGAGCCGCCATAACCCGGTCCCGCGTGAAGGAACTTACCGCCAATACGCCCATCAAGCCCCATTGCTTTTGAAACTTGCTGGACATTTGCGCCAGTTTTTTCACATAAATTCGCAATTTCATTAATGAAGGTAATTTTAGTCGCAAGAAATGCGTTTGAAGCATATTTAATAAGCTCTGACGTTTCAGGGGCAACCATGACGATGGGGGTCTCGTTAATATATAGAGGGCGATAAATTTGGCGCATAACGTCTTGTGCGCGCGGCGAATCTGTGCCGATTACAACGCGGTCAGGGCGCATGAAATCTTCAATAGCTGCGCCTTCACGCAGAAATTCTGGATTGGAGGCAACGTCGAATTGTGCATCAGGGTTTTCTTCTTTGATGATGCGCTCTACTTCGCGCGCTGTGCCGACAGGAACAGTCGATTTTGTAACAATGACGGTGTAATCTTTTAGCAGTGGGGCAAGCTCTTTTGCGGCCTGATAAACATATGATAAATCTGCGTGTCCGTCTTCGCGGCGCGAAGGCGTGCCGACGGCGATAAAGACGGCCTGTGCGCCCGCAATGCCTGTCTCAAGATCAGTGGTGAATTTTAGGCGGCCTGCGCTGGTTTGGCGTTCAACCAAGACATCCAAACCGGGCTCAAAAATCGGGATCTCGCCATTGAGAAGCTTGTTGATTTTACGCTCATCTTTGTCGATGCATGTGACGTTGATGCCGAACTCAGCAAAGCATGTTCCTGAAACTAAGCCTACATATCCTGTGCCAATCATTGCTACGCGCATGGTTTTTTCCTTAAATTATTCTGTGTTTTTGATGCCTAATCATGTTAAGGCGGCTCTATTAAGATAGTGGTATATCGTTTTTGACGGCAAAATAAAGCCTTTTTTTATTGTTAAGCTGTTTTTTTATTAAAAATACGGATTAACCTTTGCAGGAGCCTGAGAATATATTATCATTACAGTTGAATTTTTTTTAATAGTAAATTTGATCGAGGTTTAAGAGCTATGGCTGATAAGAAAAGTAAGAAGAAAGACAAGAAACTAGAATCTAAGGCAGAAGATAAAAAAGTAGAATCTGCAAATACAGGTCTACCTTTATTCTATAAGAAGCCTGTTCCTATAGATTCTAAAGCGCATGTGAAAATGGGTTTGAAAAAATTTGATCTTGGCTTTACGTCTGAAGTAAATGCTGTGCCTGTGAACATGATTGAAATGCCACAGATTTGTCACTTCTATCCAATCGCCTTTAGCCCAGATGCAAATGCAACGCCAGTTGCTATACTTGGTTTGCGTGATGGTGAGAACCTTTTTGTTAACGGTAAAGGCGAGTGGCTATCACAGACATATGTTCCTGCATATATTCGCCGTTATCCGTTTATTTTCTCTGAAATGCCAGAATCTGATAAATTCAGCCTTTGCATTGATAATTCAGATTCAGTTATGGATGAAAAAAGCGAGCAGCGTTTGTTTGATGACAAAGGCGAGCCGACAGCATTAACAAATAATGCACTTGAGTTTTGTAAATCTTACCACGCAGCGGCGCTTCAGACGCAGGGCTTTAGTAAAGCGCTTTCTGATGCAGGCGTTCTTGTTGAGCGTTCAGTACAAATTAACACAGGCAATAATAAGAAAATCAGTTTTTCTGGTTTCCGCATTATTGACGAGAAGAAATTGGCTGAAATTGATGATAAAACATTCATGGAGTGGCGCAATAAAGGTTGGTTGCCGTTCATCTATGCACATTTATTCTCTGGTTCACAGTGGCAGCGCCTGACAAGCTTGTTAAGCGAACGCGCGCCAGCAAAAGCGGCTTAATTTATTTAAGTTACTTTTTGGAGTTTTTCAAAAGCACCCTGTTTTTCGGCAGGGTGCTTTTTTGTGTTTAATTTCAATTTCATATGCCCTGTCTTTATACGGTTTGTGGATAAAAATTCGCATTTATGTAATCATTTTCTTGCGCTTTTTGTGGCAGCATGATAATGAATTGAACCATAGCAAAAAAATAGATATTTAAGGTGAAGAGCGATGGCAAAAGTTGGTGCACAGCGAGCAGCAGAGCTTACAGGGAAGTCTAAATCAACAATTCAGCGCGCAATGAATGGCGGCAAATTATCTTTTGAAAAAGATAGTGCTGGCCGCCGCGTGATTGATGTTTCTGAATTAGAACGTGTTTATGGTCTGAAGCAATCAAGCATGGTTGCGGAAACACCGAAAGAAGATACCAATACAGCAATTCAAAATGAGCTTGATAAAGCAAAGAATATGCTGGAAAGCGAACGTATGCGTATGCGCATAAAAATGCTGGAAGACCAAGTGCATTCCCTGCAAAAGCAGCTTGACGATATGTTGGGTCAGCGCGATAAGTGGCAGCAGCAATCACAGCAGTTGTTAATCACCAGCGAATATACACAAAAGCAAGCCGAAGAATACAAAACAGAAATTGCCGCGCGTAATTTGCGAGAAGAAGAGCGCCGCAAAGCGATGAAAATGCGTAAAATGCAGGAGCAGAATAATGCGATGCAAGCCGCAACAAACACAGATAATATGAGTGTCTGGCAGCGCATTAAAGATAAAGTGTCAGCTTAAAAAAATAATATTTATAGGGGAGAGGCCGTTTTTTACGGCCTTTTTTTTTGTTTAAAATGTTTTATGCTATTATAGTCTGTAAATGTAAGTTTCTTTAAAAAGGTTTGATGCATTGTTAAGAATTTTCATCGTTAGTCTTGTTCTCTCGCTCTGTGTGTGCGTGCTGTGTGCTGATTACGCACATGCGCAAAGAAAGGGTGATATTTCGGTTCGCGAAGCAGAGGAAGAAAAAGCGGAATATGAAGCTATGATTCTTAAAGATTACGAATATACAGATGCAGATTTTGCGCTGATGAATAATTTTTATATGCGCTGTATGCGTGATGGGACGAGCATGTATTATAAATGCGATTGCCTTGCCAATAAATACATTCAAAAGAAAGTCGTTTATGATGACACGATTACGGACCATCAGATTTACACTGAGACAGCTCCTGATTGTGTTGACATCACGGCTGTGGCGGGGCTGAGTTATACGGAGTGTTCAAAGCTAGGCGAGAGTGATCCGCGTTGGAGCGAGGAATATTGCCAATGTTATGCGAATACGTTTGCGATAGAGTTTGCCAAGTCAGGCGGCACGATGTCCCGCGCGCAAACCATGAACACACGTACAGATGCAATGAAGGAATGTGGTTTCTTTAGAGTTGACCTTAAAAAAGACGAGGAAGAGCGCAAGAAACTTGCGGCGCAGCTGCGGGCGCAGGCACGCGCACGTCTCGAACAACAAGGCTTCCAATAGGCTGTAGCGTGCGGTGCTTTCTTAATGCATGTGTTTATTGCTGCGGTTTTGTGCGGCGTTTTTTAAATCTTCATTTAATATAGTGTGCATGAAGTCATCGACTTTGTTGAGCTCACTTCTTATCGCTTTAAGGATGTCTTCATCTGCAATAGTGCTGTCGTGATGTTCTGCAATTTGACAGAGCTCGGCAAGTTGGTCTGCACCTAAATTCGCAGAGGAGCCTTTCAATTTATGCGCGGCTTGGCTCCAATCTGATCCGTTATGATTTTTTAGTGTTTGTTCCAATACATATAATGTTTCTTTGGCTTGTTCTAAGAACAGGTTAAAGAATATCTCCTCTTCTTCATGGTTGCCTTCAGTGCATGCGCGTAAACGTTTAAGGTTAACGGGCATCTGTGATGCATCTTTGCCTTCACTGGTTTGGTCATTTAAGTTTACAGGGCTTGTTGGTGCGGCGATTATTTGTATTTCAGAGCCCCTGTCCACGGCAAGGCTTTTGCTATCGTTGTTTAGCGTTGATTGCGTTTGCTGCGCAGTATCAAGCTCTACGTCCATATATTTACTTAAGCACTGGGCGAGTAATTCGCGTGATACAGGCTTATAAACAAGTTCGTTCATACCGCTTTCATTGCTCTTCTTTCGTGCTAAGCGTGATGTATCAGCTGTAACGCCGATGATAATTGTAGGTGCTAAGCCGTTTCTTTTTTCTATAGCGCGGATTTCTCGACTTGCTGCGAAGCCGTCAATATTTGGCATTTGGCAGTCCATAAAGATAATCTGATGATGGTGAATATTATACATGCGTATGGCTTGCTGACCGCTACTCGCTTCGTCTATTTGCTCATGCTCGTGGTCTTCAATAAACTTATGCAGCAACATGATGTTAGCGGGGTGGTCATCAACAATCATGATTTTCGGGGAGGTGGTTTGTACTTTCCTATGCATAAAATTCCCATTTAACAGGTTTTGGCCAATGTTCTGGTGCTGCGCGGCGGGCGTGTCGCTGCCACGTTCGGTGAATGGAATATAGATGTTGTAACATTTGTGGCTTTCTCTGCCGCAATGGGTGGTGCTTGTTTCAAGGAATCCGCCAGCGTTCTCGATCATTGTTTTTGTGATGTAGTGAGAAATATCGTCCCTTTGCGCAGAGATTCCGGTTTTGCCTAAGGGGGCGTTCGTGGCAATGGCCATGCGCAGATATGTATTAATACCATCTGTATTCACAGCTTCTAGGCTGAGCTCTATGCTGTTACTTTGGTTTTGGTTAATTGTATTTAATAGCATGTTATGCAGCGCGACTTTAAAGCTTTGAATATCAATATCCATCTTATTGGGGATCTCTGGCGATATTTTATAATGCAGTGTCATGTTGTGCCACTGGGCATAAATAGTGCTGCGCTCGAGGGTTGAAGCAATTGAATTGCGGAAAGAATGCACGGTAACAGGCGGTCTTACGAAGTTATCATGGCTGTGGATCTGTATTGTATGCAGGGCGTTTTTTAGATAATTTTCTAGCTTGCTTGTCGCCTTTAAGATAGATGTCAAATGCTCCGTATTGGCTTTGCTTTTGTGTGTGTTTTTTAAGGTCTCACAGCGCCCTAATATTTCAATGATAAGGCTTCTTGCCGCGATATCAGCTTTGGTTGTGATGTCATTAAGCTGGCTTTGTGTGCTTAGCTTGTAGCTCCCATGCTTATTAGCCGCGCGACGCTGCGCCCATGTTTCTATGGCCTTATATGTGATAAGGGCGACTGTAACGCCAATTATATTGGCCTCGATAGCAGGGAGTATGCTTTCTTCTGATCTTCCTATCATATATATGATGAAGCCAGATATGCTTATGGCCAGAAAAAAGGGCATTATGATACGTGTGAAGACACCGCTGCGCGGTAGTGCGCTGCGTTGCTTATGTTGAATATGCGCGTCAAAGCGCCTGTTCTTTTCATTGTTCATTGTATAATCGCCTTAAAACTAAACGGAGTTTATTTAAAGCGAATGATGTAAAAGCCTTGTCCAGATGCTATTTTTATATTACGCGACAAGGCTTACCAAATGATTAAGAACGGCGCTGTTTTAAGGGTAAATATTAATATAATTTTACTTTATTTTTTTTTGATATTAGCGCTGTGTAATGCAGATGCCATAGGGGGAGGGACGTATATTCCATTTGCTCTATAAGCGTTTTCAAAGGCTTGTTTTGCATTACGCTGTAGAATTAAACATTTATTTACGATATTATAGGCATTATAAAGCTGTTAAATATTCTTTGGAGCAGATTCATGCGATTTAAAATTCTTTCTTTAGCCCTTCTTACAAGCCTTGCTATCAGCGGTAGCGCACAGGCAGAGCCTAAATGGTCATCTTGGTTCGGCTGGGATCATGGTTTTAATAAAAGGCTGAATTTGGCGAATTTTGATTTTTCACCTTATATGGATGATCCGGCGCATAGCCACCCCGTCTATAATGAGAATACAGATTGGCAGCCTGCACATTGGGTTGATCAGCTAGAAGGGCGCGCCGAAGAATTTGTTGAGCGCGGTTATAAAACGCACATTATTTACAAGCAAGATATGCGCGATGGTGTGCCTGTTTTGGTCGTTGGGCCAAATTTCTATGCGTTATCTGCATATGATCAGCGCCGTTATGTGCGTACAATCGATTATATTTACAGTATGACGGCCAGTGCGCCCAATGTCATGATGGTGCGTGATTGGAAATCTGACCGCGTTGTTGGCGCCGTTGATCAGCACCATATTACATTCCAGTAAACAATTCTTCATACATATCACACGATAACATGACGCTTTATGTAGTTATGGCTTGATTATTCATGCGATAAACTTTAGAAATTGTGCAATCAATATTTGAAAGTTTAGGCAATGAGTACAGTAAAAGCGATGGATACGCCAAGCCCTTCCTCACAAGCAGCGCAGCAAGACGCAAGCATTAAAGATTTCTGGCAGCTGTTAAAGCCGCGCGTGATGTCTTTAGTGGTGTTTAGCGGGTTTGTTGGTCTCTGGATTGCCCCGGGGCGCGAAGAAATGCACCCTGTACTCGCGCTGATCTCTATTCTCTGCCTTGCTGTTGGCGCGGGCGCTTCGGGCGCAATTAATATGTGGTATGATCGCGATATTGATAGCGTGATGAAGCGCACAAAGAACAGGCCTATTCCCGTTGGGCGCATATTACCAAGCGATGCGCTTGGCTTCGCGCTCGTTTTAAGCGCTTTATCAATTACCGTATTGGCGCTCGCGACGAATTACATGGCGGCAGGGGTATTGGCGTTTGCAAGTTTCTTTTATGCTGTGATTTATACCATGTTGCTGAAACGCTCTACTGCGCAAAATATTGTGATTGGCGGGGCGGCGGGCGCATTTCCGCCTGTCGTTGGTTGGGTGTCGGTAACAGGGCAGCTGGACCCTATGGCGTTTTGGCTGTTTATGATTATCTTCCTTTGGACGCCGCCGCATTTTTGGGCTTTGGCATTGGTTTCTAACGAAGACTATAAAAAAGCAAAAATCCCGATGATGCCATTGGTTGCAGGGGATCAATCGACGCGCGTGCAAATGCTGATCTATACCCTTGTTTTATTGGCTGCGTCGCTTGTGCCATGGTTCATGGGCTATGCGGGCGCAATTTATGGTGTTTCTGCGCTTGTATTGGGAAGCTTGTTCACAATAAGCTCTATAAAGGTTTTACTGGACAAATCAGATAAAGCTGCCAAACTTATGTTTGGATATTCTATCCTATATTTATTCCTGATATTTTTCGCGTTAATGGTGGACCATGGCTGATAGCAAAACAAAAGAAGATATAAACACAGAAGCCGAGAATGATGTGAATGCGCCGGTTGCGCCATCACAAAACCGCCGCGCACGTAATTATATGCTGCTTGCTATGGTTATAGGGCTCGCGGGGCTTATATGGGTTGTGACACTGTTAAAAATGACTATGGGAGCATCATAATGCGTAATTTAAATGGTATAATACGAAGCTTTATTTGCGGCGCGGCTCTGTTTGTTTGCATTAGCTCTGGCCACGCACAGCAAATGGACCCGACCGACCCATGGCAACATGACCGCGCGGCGCATCAAAAAAATATTGAGGAGCAAGCCAAAACCTATCAAGATCGCTGGCCAGAATATTATAAAGAACGTTATGAAATTGATGGCGTAGGCGTACTTGACAAAAAAGGTGCACGCGCTGCGTTTGACGAAAAACATGCGCCTGTCGCGCTTAATGGCGATGCGGTAAATGCCGAATCTGATGCCGTAGAAGACGCTGATAGTGATGCTGCGAATGAAGCGGATATGAATACAGACCCTTCTGAACTTTCTGAGTAAATTTACCCCCTATGACAAAAGACACAGATGCGAATAAAACCTTATTCGCGCAAGCTGAAGATATACTAAAAACAAATTCTCGCCACAATAGCTATACCGTGCCGAGTGACCGTCTGTATCCTTATCAATGGAATTGGGATAGTGGCTTTATTGCGCTTGGCTTGTCGACAATAGATCTTGAGCGTGCTGTGCTTGAGGTTGAAACATTGCTTGAAGGGCAGTGGAAAAACGGCATGGTTCCCCATATTGTATTCCATGAATATGAAGAAGATTACGCTCCGGGCCCATTAGACTGGCAAGTTCCCGAAGAATTAACCCATAAATCAATATGCACATCTGGGATAACTCAGCCGCCGATTATCGGCAGCGTGCTGTATCGTCTATATCAACGCAGCGATAAGAGCGATGCGTATGAACTGCGTTTCAAAGCGCTGTATCGCCAGATTAAAGATTATCATGATTGGTTCATGGCAAAGCGTACAAAGGCGCCCGATCATGATTTGGTTAAGTCTTTACACCCTTGGGAAAGCGGCATGGATAACTCACCAAGCTGGGATAGTTTGATTAAAACGGTGCCGGCAGAGAACCTCGCGCAGTTCCGCCGTAAAGACCTTAAAGGCGACAATGATGAAGAGCGCCCGCATGACACGGATTATACGGCCTATATGTCGCTTGTTTATCATTATAAGCGTATTGGTTATGACGCGCCTGATTTACTACCACAGGCGCATTTCCGCGTATTTGACCTTGTGCTGAATAGCGCTTTACTGCGCAGCGCACGCGATATGGCTGTGCTTGCCGCGAATCTTGGGCTTGATCACGGCACATATTGGCAGGGGCAGATTGATACATTAAGTGCAGGGATCGCGAAGCTATGGTCAGCTGAAGATGGCGCGTTCTTGCATATGAATGCCAGAACAGGCGAATTATTGGCGCCCGTGACAAACGCATCTTTCCTTCCTTTATATGCTGGCGCAGCGACGCAGGCGCAGGCGGGTTCTCTGGCACAGACCTATAAAGAATGGCGCGAAATATGCCCTTATGGCGTGCCGACAACTGACCCGCGCGCCGATGTGTTTGAAATGAAGCGTTATTGGCGCGGGCCGATTTGGATTAATACGAATTGGATGATTGCAGAGGGCTTCGCCGCTTATGGCTATGAAGATATCGCCGCTGAGATTAAGGCTGATAGCTTAGCGCTAATTGCAAAGCACGGCTTTTATGAGTATTTCACGCCAGATGGTGCAAAAGGCCTTGGCGCGCCGCGCTTTTCATGGAGCGCCGCGCTCGCTTTATACTGGCTTAATGATGCTTAAGCATCGTCTTTTTTCTTGAAATTTAATGCTGTACCATTGACGCAAAACCTTAGCCCTGTGGGCTCTGGCCCATCAGGAAAAACATGACCCATATGGCCGCCGCATTTGGCGCAATGGACTTCTGTGCGTGCATAGCCAATATCATGGTCGGTGGTTTGCGCAAGTGCGCTTCCATCAATCGGCGCATAAAATGAAGGCCAGCCAGAGCCGCTTTCATATTTATGATCGGATGCGAAGAGCGCCGCGCCGCAGCCTGCACAAGCAAAAACGCCCGCACGCTTTTCATCGTTTAGCGGTGACGTAAATGCGCGCTCCGTGCCTTTATCACGCAATACGCGGTATTGTTCGGCGCTTAATGCGCTCTTCCAGTCTTTGTCGTTTTGCTTATCGTCCATTTACCATTCCCCTGTATTTTCCATTGTATCCCATGGGGCTTGCGGCGCTAGGCGATCACCTTTTTGTAAAAGCTCAATTGATATATTGTCGGGCGAACGGATGAACGCCATGTAACCATCGCGCGGCGGGCGGTTAATCGTAACGCCGGCATCGGCGAGCCTTTGGCAGATGTCATAGATGTTGTCTACTTGAT
Organism: Micavibrio sp. UBA2705; assembly: GCA_002354205.1. Classification (GTDB taxonomy): domain Bacteria; phylum Pseudomonadota; class Alphaproteobacteria; order Micavibrionales; family Micavibrionaceae; genus UBA2705. The sequence goes on from DELD01000055.1 coordinate 30,051, forward strand.
AGGCTAAATGGCCAAAATTGCGCCCGCCATCATAATCTTCTGTGTCCCAGTTATAGGTCAGTTCTAATGTTGGCGCTTGATGCTGTTTGGCTGCTTCAACATCATTGGGCGCGGCAAGGAAGATAAGGCTAAAGCGCCCTGATTCGTAATCATCGCGCTTCACCTCAACAAGGCCAAGCTTATTACAGTAAAAATCGAGAGAGGCTTCTAGGTCTTTGACGCGCACCATGCTGTGTAAGTATTTCATATTTAGGCTCCTTGTTTATCTGTATTTAAGGATAGCGCTTTTTGGGCGGAATTAAAGGGCAGAATAAAAAAATAGCGACATAAATGCCGCTATTAAGGTGGTGATATATATTGTTACGGGTGATTAGGCCGCGAGGGCTTGTTCGGCTTCTAATGTTGCTGCGATCGCGTGGATCACGGATGCAACGCGTATGGCTGTTTGAATTTGCGCTGTGGTTAGGCCGTGCTTTAAAAGTTCGGCTTCATGCGCATCAATGCACATGCCGCAGCCATTAATTGCAGATACTGCGATCGACCATAACTCAAAGTCAACTTTGTCAACGCCAGGGTTGCCGATTATGTTCATACGTAGCTTCGCTTGCATTGTCTGGTAAGCTTTGTTTGAGGATAAATGCACGAAGCGGTAATAAATGTTGTTCATACCCATGATTGCAGCAGCGGCTTTTGCGGCATCAAATGCAGCGGCGTTGAGGTAGCCTGCGGCTTCTTCAGAAATGGCTTTGATGACAACGTCATTTCTTGATGCAATAGCAGAAGCAAGGAAGCTGCCCCATAATTGTTGTTCGTTCAGGGTTTCATCTGAGGCAAGGCTTGAAAGGTTGAGCTTTAAGTCTTTTGCGTAGTCAGGAATAGCGGATTTTAATGTATCAATCGTCATGGCTGTTCTTTCTTTTAATTTTCTGGTTCGTTGAAAAAAAAGTATAAAAAAGGCCAGCTGAGCAATTCAGCCAGCCTTTAAATGCTTATATTATAAGTCGTTTAAAGGAGTAATTTCTTACTCAGCAGCGATTTTGTCCGCTTCGCCAACAACGTCAATCACGTCGCCGCCTAGTGGGCGGTTACATGGGCAGAGTTCATCAGTTTGAAGCGCGTCAACAATGCGCAAAACTTCTTTCGGGTTACGACCAACGTTAAGGCCGTTTACTGAAACGTGCTGAATAACGCCATGTGGGTCAATGATGAATGTTGCACGCAATGCAACGCCTGCAGTCATTTCACGAATGCCAAGGCCGTCAACAAGCGAACCATTTGTGTCAGCGAATGACCATTGTGCTAATTTCGCAAGTTCAGGGTGTTCACGTCTCCATGCAAGCTTACAGAATTCGTTATCTGTGCTGCCGCCAAGGACAACAACATCACGGTCTTCAAATTCTTCGTTTAATTTTGCAAATTCAACGATTTCTGTTGGGCAAATAAATGTGAAGTCTTTTGGGTAGAAGAAAATAACTTTCCATTTACCTTCAAAGCTGTTCTCTGTGATCGCTTCAAATGCGCTCTCACCGTTTTCTTCATGCTTCATAAAGCCAGGCTTTACGCCTGTTACTTCAAATTCTGGAAGAATATCACCAATTCCTAACATCTATAAACTCCTTTTAAGTTTTATATGTGGTTTCAAATTTTTTATGCATTAGTTTTGCCATGAATATGGGGGAAATACAAACGACATTTTTCACTGTTTGCTATCGTTTTTATCAATAGTTGACTTATTGTATCTAGCGAGTATATAAATACTGCTATGTAAAATTTAGGATAATAAAAATGCAGCCTACATATCGTCAAATTGAATATCTGCGTGCAGTGGCGGAATGCCAGTCTTTTAGTGGCGCAGCCAAATTGTGTAATGTCACACAATCTACCTTAAGTGCAGGGGTCAAAGAACTTGAAAGTATTTTGGCGGTACAGCTTTTTGTCCGTACAAGCCGTGAAGTGTATTTAACGCCTGAAGGGCAGGTGCTGTATGAGGACAGCCACAAATTATTTGAGGATATGAGCCAGTTTGTACAAATTGCGAAGCGTTTTGGCTCAGAGCGCGGGGGCGTTATTCGCATAGGGGTTATCCCGACAATCGCGCCTTACTTATTGGCGCGGGTTTATAAAGAAATGCAGGCGCGCTACCCTGATATGCATATTCATATACACGAAGATGTTAGCGCCGCTTTGGTTGATCGCCTCAATAAGCGCAATTTGGATGTAGTGATTTTGGCGTTCCCGTACCCTATCGGCTCATATGGTCATGATATTATTGGTAATGATCCGCTGCATTTAGTGGCGCATAAATCGATTGATATACCGACTAAAGGCGGAAAAATAAATATGCTTTCAATGCAAGATGTACCGATGATTATGCTCGCCGATGGGCATTGCCTGCGTGATCATGCTTTGGCGGCATGCAGTATTGGCAGCCGCAATGTGATGCCCGCTTATCAGGCGGTAACGATGGCTTCATTAATGGAAATGGTGGGCGCTGGTTTAGGCGCGACGCTTGTGCCGCGTCTTATGCTTGAATCGCGTAAGGGCAGCTTGCCTGATGATGTTGTGGTCTATGACTTTGAAAGCCCCGTACCTGAACGGCAAATTGGCATAGTTTGGCAGCGCCGCGACTTAAAACCATATGCGCTGAATATGCGTGACATCTGTAAGGTAGCACTTTAAAGCTTTCTTGACATAACTTTCGGGTTTTTGTAATGTACGTGCTTAGCATTATATGGCTATATATTTTCTCGCCTATTAAGCGCGAGCTAGAGGATAAAGATGCTTTTTAGGGGGCGGGAGTGATGAATAAGAAATTTTGTGGTGTGCTTGCTTTGGTTTGGGCGGCCAACTGTGGATTTAGTTTGGCTGATGATAACCCTGAAAATGATTATGTAGGGTATGTGCATGGTGGTATCGCGCTTATGTGGGCAGGGCTTGGCATTGCACGCGGCGCTGAAGAGCGCAAGGCTGCAAAGAAGGCAGCAGAAAAAAATATCGACAAATTTGATATCATGTAAACGATGTTTAGCAGCAGGGTGAGGGCAGCATGGATATACAGCGTTTTGAAAATAGTGATATTTGTTACAAGCAGACAGATCCTGTAAGCTTAAAAACGGTCGCCTTTGTACAGCCCAAAGGTCTTGTTCCAGACAGCAGAGTTAGCATAGATGAGATGATTGCCGCTGCGCATGAGCTTTCACGCCAATTGGTTGATTTCAAATATAATAAATTAAAAGGTATTGGCTGCGCACAGATTGATACCAGTATTTGCATTAATTATTATGGCACAATGTTCACACTAACACAGGATATGTCCTTAGAGGCTGGGCGCGAACGGTATGAGCAGATAATGCGCGATACGCGCCGACAGAAAATTGGGATGAAACTGGTATGACACGTTTTTTTGTTAAAGGTAAAATTGATGGGTATTAAAGAAAATCTAGGCTTAGCATTTCTTATGGCAGTAAATTGTGGGCTTTCAATCATGGATGATAATGAGGAAAATGATTGGGCGCCGTATTTATGGGGCGCAGCCACGGCATGTTATTTGACGTCAGCGGGGCTTAGTGCCAAGGGCGGCCGCCGTAATGCTGATAAAAAGACCAAGGATGACCAGTTTGATATAATGTAGTTAAGTTTTTTGTAAGAATAGATTAAAAAAGGCGCTGAGATCAGCGCCTTTTATTTTGTGTTTCTATAGCTTTCTGGTTGCCCTTAAAAGCCAAATGACCAACGTACGCTCATTGCGTAGTCTTGTTTCATTTGTGGGCCGTTAAGGTCTTGGTGGACCGGCGCACTGGCTTCTAGGGCGAAAACATGACCTTTAAAGTCTGTGCTTTGTGGAGTGAAGTTTGCAAATACGCCCAGTTCAGTCCATTTGCCGCCGTAATTATTCGGGTCAGCTGTTGGCACGGGGGCGGATATGTTGCTATCGCGGCCTTTGATTTTATCTTGATCGGTATAGCTCAGGCGCGCGCCGATATTAAGGGCGCTGTTTAACTGATAGCCTGCCCATGCATTAAAAGCGTGTTTATCACCAAGGCTATAGCCCTCATCATTTTTATCCTGCAAACGAATTTCACCTTCATATTGTAAGCCCCAGCCCCAATCATTGCTATGGCCTGTATAGGTCAGCGTTGGGTGCGCATCATATGTGCCGCTGCCAATTTGCATAGCGTAAGGTAGGCGCAATGTCGCCGTTGTGTTCATAGGGGTTAGCACTTCATCACCTTCAGTAATGCTGCCTGTAGGGATACTAAAGCCTGCACCAAAAATAAACTTATGGCTGCTGTCTTCATAAAGACGGATCAGCGCTGTGCCTTGTAAATCGCCAAGGCCGCTTGATGCCGCCTCGAAATGACCAAGCTTCGTTGTGCCTGCCATGTTATATGTGGCGTGATCCATATCTTTTTGCATATACATCGCCATGCCCATAATTGTTAGCCAGTGATTCACGCCATACATTGCGCCAAACATATGCATTTGCATGTTCATGGTCTGCGGGACAACGCGGAAGTTGACAGGTGGGCTATTCGGGTTTGTGGTGGCGAGAACTTGTGCATCGCTTAGATCGCTCGTGCCATCGCGCATACCGTCCATACGCATATAATTGTAACGATAACTGAGCATCCATTCGCCCTTATCGTGCAAATGTGTCCCCATGATTGTGCTTGGTTCAATAGCGCTGCCGTGATTATGCGTGCTATCGGCGCTGATATCAGTGTGGCCGCTATGGTGGCGATGGTGGTGATTATCCGCAGCATAGGCGTTTATTGGCGCGGCAGTAAGCAGGAGTGCAGCGCTCAGCGCTGATAATTTTGTGTAAGAAAACATCTGTTTTCCTTTCTTTTCTTTATAAATTTTTATGGTGTGAATGTTTAGAAAAGAAAAGCGGGCGGTGCACGCGGGGAAAGGGTAAGAATAAGACTTGCATTATGCAAGTTTGTTGCGGGGGCGCGGTAAAAAATCGGCTTGTTTATAATGCGCGGCTGTATGCTTAATATCTGAGAGGGGAATGCTAGGCCGAGTTGCTGGTGTTGCGTGCATATAAAGCAATGATTTAACGTGGTTTGATCTGTGTTACGCGGTGGCTTTTGACCCTCAGGCGTTATATTCGCGGGCAAAGAAATTGTTTTTACGCCCTGCGCGGTGCAAATTTCTATGCCTAGCTTGGCTTCTGCAGTGGGAATCCATAACGTTCCAAGCATGACTGACAGCATGGAAAGCAATGTAAGCAGATTTATTGATTTGTGGCGCAAGCTATTCATTTATCACAGATTTTATATTTCTTATAGGGGGCTACGATAATATATTACTGGCTATAGAGCCATAGAATATTGCTGTAAGAAAAAGAGATTCACAATATTCATGCGTTTTAGCAGGGAAAACGCTTTTCTTTTGATTTTTGTGACTAAAAGCTTATAATTTCTTGCATTAAGCGCCATATTATACAAAATGAGCCTTATAAGGGCTGTGTTGTAACATGGCCGAACCTCGTAATGATACTGAAGTGTGGATATGGAAGTTTGGATTTTATTTAACGAAGAAGTCGAATCGTCAACTGCGGAAGCGTTTGAAATACGCCGCTTCATGGCAGAGGGGCGCAATATGGGGATTGATGTCAAAGTCTTTCACCCAGAGCAATTTGACTTGCTCGTGACCGAAGAAGAAACAGATTCGATTCTCATTGATGGTAAGCCTGTTTTGCTGCCTGACTTTATGTTGCCGCGTACCTATGTGATTGAAACTGGGTATTTTCCACTAGCGATTTTGCGTCAATTTGAACGTTTAGGCGTTCCTGTATACAATACGGCGTCCTGTATTGAACGCGTTGCTGATAAGCTGCGCACGCACCAGATTTTGGCTGAAAAAGGTCTGCCGACACCAACAACGATGCTGGCGAAATTCCCTGTTGATATTGACTTGGTTGAAGAACATATTGGGTTTCCTGTTGTCGTGAAAACTTTGCTCGGGGTTAATGGCTCTGGCGTTTTCTTAATTGAAAACCGCGAAGCCTTTCTTGATTTGATGAATTTGATTGGCGAAACCAACCCAAATATTCAGCTTATTTTCCAAAAATTTGTGGCGGCAAGTAAAGGGCGTGACCTACGCGTATTTATTGTTAACGGTAAAGTGATTGCGTGTATGGAGCGCCGCGCAGCAGCGGGTGGTTTTAAAGCCAATTATTCGCAAGGTGGTTCAGTCAATGAATTTATCATTGATGAGGAGGCCGCAGAAATTTCCATTGCCACAGCAGATGCACTTGATATTCAAGTTGCAGGTATTGATTTATTGTTCACTGAACATGGCTATACGATTTGTGAAGCGAACACGTTCCCCGGCTTTAAAGGTTTAGAAACCGCTTGTGACGTTAATGTTCCAAAGGAAATTTTTAGCGCGATGCTTGAAGATTTGGAAGCCCGTGGCGGGCCAAGACGTGCGCGTTTAGAGGCATAAATAATACCTTAGTCTTGACAGTTTCCATATGTGTGTTTATCTTCCCTGTAATGCATAAAGGGAGGGGATTTTTCCATGACAGAAAACAATAAGGCTGTACGCGCGCAGCTAAGTAAAGTCTTTGAAGCAGATCAGGCTGATTTGACATCGTTCTTTAATGAAGTTGTCGCCTATGGTATGGGTGTTATCGCATCAACAAATCATGACAATAATATCGTTTTAGGGGAAGCTGAACTTGACCAGATTAAGCAAGGCTTAGAGGTACAAAGCACGAAGGCTTTTGCGCGTTTCGCGCGTGACTTTAAAGATGCAAGCATAGAAAATTCTGCTGATTTTGATGGCTTTTACGAATACCCTGTTTTGCGGCATTATCAGCAGGACTATGCCATTCAAAAGGATTTGCTCGGGCGCAGCTTTGATGAAGAGGCCGCAATATTAGAATATCTTGCCCTTGAGTCTGTCTATCAAACAGCGAAAGCTAAGTTAGTATAATAAAAAAGCGCAGCTTGTGTTAAGCCGCGCTTTTTAATATTCTATATCTGTGTCTCTTAATGACGCGTTTCGTCGCCTTTATCTGTGACGTTACCTCCGCGCGGGACGGATGTCGTTGGCCCTGTAGGGGCTTTATCTTCCGCGCGTATAATGTCTTTGCCGTCAAGCAAGTCTTTTATTTCATCACCTGAAAGCAGTTCATATTCAAGCAAAGCTTCGGCAAGGGTGTGTAAGTCATCCATATGCTCTGTAAGGCAAGCTTCGGCACGGGCATATCCTTCTTCGACGATGCGGCGCACTTCGCTGTCAACAAGCGACGCTGTCGCATCTGACATGTTTTGCGACTGCCCGACAGAATGGCCAAGGAATACTTCTTCTTGGTTGCTGACGTAACGCAGTGGGCCTAATTTATCACTCAAGCCCCATTCGGTCACCATGCGCTTGGCCATGTCTGTCGCCATCTGGATATCACTTGATGCACCTGTTGTAACTTTATCAGGGCCAAAGATAATCTTCTCAGCAATACGTCCGCCCATAGCAACGGCAAGGTCGGCCTCTAGCTTGGCTTTTGATATCGATATGCGGTCACCTTCTGGTAGGCGCATAACCATACCAAGCGCGCGCCCTCGCGGCACGATTGTCGCTTTGTGGATCGGGTCTGATTCAGGCTCATTTAGCGCAACAATGGCGTGACCTGCTTCATGGTAAGCAGTGAGCTTCTTTTCTTCGTCAGTCATCACCATGGATTTACGCTCAGCGCCCATCATGACTTTATCTTTTGCGTCTTCAAGGTCTTCGCTGCCGACAACGCGCTTACCGCGGCGCGCCGCAAGCAAGGCTGCTTCGTTAACAAGGTTTGCTAAGTCTGCGCCAGAAAATCCAGGTGTGCCACGTGCGATTACGCTTAAATCAACGTTGGTTGATAGTGGTACTTTTTCTGCGTGGACGCTTAAAATTTTCTCGCGGCCTTTAACGTCGGGGTTTGGCACAACGATTTGACGGTCAAAACGACCCGGACGTAATAACGCAGGGTCTAGCACGTCAGGGCGGTTAGTCGCGGCGATCAAGATCACGCCTTCATTGGCTTCAAAGCCGTCCATTTCAACCAAAAGCTGGTTAAGCGTTTGTTCACGTTCATCATTACCGCCGCCAAGGCCAGCGCCACGATGGCGACCAACAGCGTCAATCTCATCAATAAAGATGATACATGGCGCATTTTTCTTGCCTTGTTCAAACATATCACGGACGCGTGATGCACCAACGCCAACGAACATTTCAACAAAGTCAGAACCTGAAATTGTGAAAAACGGTACGTTTGCTTCGCCTGCAACGGCGCGGGCGATCAATGTTTTACCTGTACCCGGTGGGCCAACAAGTAATGCGCCTTTAGGAATTTTACCGCCAAGGCGCTGAAATTTTTGTGGGTCTTTGAGGAACTCAACAACTTCTTCAAGTTCTTGTTTTGCTTCGTCTACGCCGGCAACATCATCAAATGTGACGCGCCCTTGCTTTTCGGTAAGAAGTTTTGCACGTGAGCGACCAAACCCCATTGCACCGCCGCCGCCTTTACCTTGCATTTGACGCATGAAGAATATCCACACACCAATAAGCAAAAGCATAGGAAACCATGAAAGCAAAACGCCAACAAGACTGATTTTATTTGGATCGTTTTGTTCAGCTTTGATACGTACGGATGTGTTGCGCAGTGGGTCAACAACATTTTCACCTGCAGGAATGATTGTGATGAATTTGCCGCCACTGCCGCTATATTCACCAGTGAGCTCCTGACCACGAATGACAACGCTTTGGATTGTACCTTCTTGTGCCTGTGCAAGGAAGTCACTATAGGCGACGACATTGCCTTGATGGCGCTGCGCAGAGGATGTTTCTTGCGAAAGGTTATAAAAGAATGCAAGAAGTAGGATTATACCAACCCAAATTAAAATATGACGTCCAAATCCGTTCACGTGTGTATCTTTCTTATATCTGTATTATTTACAAAAAATTACGCTCAGTTAGCCCCTAGCATATTAAAGTTATCCTGTGTTTATGCAAGGTTAAAGCGGTAATAATAACAAAATAGATTGCTGCATCTTTAAATCCAGAGCGCAGATTATGTTTCTTTCATGATCTGTAACATCGTGGCTTTGCTTGTCAGCTTAAATTGGCATTTATACAGCGTTGCGCCTTTAAACCCATCGGCATCATTATGCAGGCGTGTATAAAGCGATTCTAGTTTTTCGCTATTCGGCGGGTAGGGCATGGTTTGCCCTTGCAGGCTTTGCATGATGGCGCTGAGTAGGCGTAGTGCGATGTCCTCTGGCAGTTTTAAAAAGCCTTTGAAATCAATGTTATGTGCGTTTTCATCAGAGGCGTGGGTAAGCTGTTCCTGTGCTTGGTAAGTGTAATGTGAAAGAGCGTCATTTGCGCGCGCTAGGCGTTTGATAAGGGTCGTTACGCGCTTGGCGCTTAGGCCTTCTGCGCTTAATGTCTCGGTGCTGTTACGCAGGCGTACACGTTTGTATTGTTCATCCTCATTAGATGGGTCTTCAATCCATTTAACGCCTTGATTGCGGCAATATTCCAAAATCTCGTCATGGCTATGACCAAGAAGTGGCCTGATTTTATCTAGACAGCCCTGCTCTGTCTGTAGCGGTTTCATCGCACAAAGGCCTTTGAGGCCACTGCCGCTGGTCAGGCGGATCAAGAATGTCTCATATTGGTCATTGGCATTATGCGCGATAAACAATGCGCGGATGTTATGGGCGGCGCAATGTTCACTCATTAAGGCATAACGTGCGGCGCGGGCTTCTTCTTGGATACGGCTTTGTGGTTTCTGTGCATGCTGCCATTCTAAGGTGAAATGCAGCGCTTTTGACCAGTTTTTAACCCATGCTTTTACTTGCTGTGCTTCCTGTGCGGCGGCTGAGCGTAGCTTGTGATCCACGGTCAAAATATGCAGGGTTTTGCCATTTGCCGCGCACCATTGATGGAGCATATGGGCAAGCCCCATGCTGTCACCGCCGCCAGATACGCCAATGGCGAGTGTGTCGGCATGGGTAAGCTGCGCGCTATAGGCGTTCATTAACGCGGCAAAACTCTCCGCATTTAAGGGGGCTGTGGCGGGGGCGCTTATATCGGCGTGATTATTTTGTTTATGAAGAACAGCCAAGTTTTTTTGCTTCTTGCTGTGCGCGGCTTACAACAGGCGTTTCTTTTGTGCCTTGTTTTGCAAGTTGGAGTAGGGCGATGCAGGCGTCTTCTTTTTTGCCCATGCCTGAAAGTGATAAGCCAAGCTTCAAAAGGTTGTCTTGTGTTTTGTTGCTATCTGGATGGTCTTGGTAGCCCTGCGCAAAAATGCGCGCGGCTTCTGAGAATTGCTGCTGCACATAATATGTTTCACCCAGCCAATAGAGGGCGTTTGGAACTAACTGGCTGTCTTTATATGTCTGTAAAAATGCTTTAAAGCCGTCTTGCGCTGTGGGGTAGTCGCCATTTTTTAGTGACGCAAAAGCGCGGTCGTAATCTTTCGCATCATTCTTGCCAAAAGTGAGGTTGCTATCGGCATCTGGTTGCGCCGCATATCTCGGCGCTGCGCCAGTTGCAAGGTTACCTTGCGCGTTAGATAAGGGGGCACTCTCAATGCCGCTTTGCGGTGAATAAGGCTTGTCGCTGCTTGTTAATGGCGCTGTTTGTGCGGCGTTTTGCTGCTGGTTGTAAGCAAGGCCTGGCGGTACTTGCTGCGCAGATAGGCTGCCATTCGCATTTTGTGTCTGTAGCTTGTTGACGCGGAAGTTCAGCTCTTCGATTTGCCCCGTGAGCTGTTGAATCTGGCGTTCCATTGTGCCTAGGCGGTTTTCAATAGAAATGCTGTAGTTTTTTTCTAATGATGGGGTGGAAGCAACAATTTGCGGATTTGGCTGCGCAGATATTTCGCCTTTATATACGGCGCGCGACAGTGTATCAATATCGCGCTGCATACGGTCGATACGTTGATCAACATTTTGGGCAAAAGCATAACCGCTGCCAAGGGTGGTAGCGGTTATAATAATAAGGCTCATAAATAAATTCTGGCGCATGTCTATATTCATTCTTAATCGTTAATATTTTTAGATCAATAATGTATATAGCAGAATGTCGTTATTAATCAACTACTGTTACGCCGCGGCGGTTCTGTGCCCATGAAGATGGGTTTGAACCAAGCACTGCAGGGCGTTCTTTGCCATAGCTGATAACGTTAATGCGTGAACCATCGACGCCCAAAGCCATAAGGTAGCGACGCACGGAGTTTGCACGGCGCTCGCCAAGTGCAAGGTTGTATTCACGTGTGCCGCGCTCATCGGCGTGGCCTTCGATTGTGACGCTTACGTTAGGGTGGTTTTTAAGCCATTCAGCTTGCATGCCTAATGTTGCTTGGCCTTCGGCGTTAAGGTCGTAACGGTCATAGCCGTAAAATACGCGGTCGCCAATATTAACAACGAGGTCTTGCTGCGTGCCTGGCATTGGACCATCAAGGTTAGTTGCATCATAACCATTTACGCCATCAACGGCAGCGCCTGTAATGCCTTCGCGGTCACTTACAGAAAGGTCAGTTTGTGATGTGTCGCCTGAACATGCTGTGACAAGCAAAGCTAGGCTTAAAACGATAAAGTGACGAAATGACATTTAAATGGTCCTCTTAATAACAAAATATATAAAACAGTAGACTCGTCTTGTGATGTACTAAGATAGGAACTTGCTTTGCCGCGTGCAAGGGGGGCTGCATGGGGGAGGGGCTTTTTATACCCAGTTTTGTTTGATGGTGATGGTTTTACGCCGCGTGATACATATTGCAGTATGTGCGCTCTGCGCGGCTCAAATAAGTTCTTGATGGATTTGTTCAATGAACATCAAAGCATCCTGACGGTCATGTTCATACGGGGTCAGGTTGATATAACGCTCTAGCGTTTCTATGGCTTCTCTGCTTTGTGTGTTTTTGGCGAGTAAAACGCCTTTATCGAGCAGGAGTTTATATTCATTGGGGGCGATTTTTTCCGTGGCGATGACGGTTTCTAAGGCGGCTTCGTAATCTTCCGCGGCGATCTGGCGTTTTTTGATGTTGTTTTGCAGGCGCACTAGAATTTCGCGTTTATCGGCAACTTGATAATAACTTTGGTCAAGCTCGGCATGTGGGCCCTTTACGTGTTTGATAATCTCTCGCAGTTCAGCAGCGCCTGTGGTGCGAGCTAAATTAAAGGGGTCAAACAAAGGCTGCTGCCCATTGCCGCTAAGACGGACAAGAAAGTGACCAGGGAAGTTAATGCCCTCTGCGTGCCAGTTCAGGCGCTCGCAGACTTCTAAATATAAAATGGATAGCGCAACAGGCAACCCTGTTGTGTTGTCAATGACGTAGCAAATATCCGCATTATCAATCAGGTCATAATTTGCCGCATTGCCATGATAGTTATTATCTTCAACGAAAACGGTTTGCAGAGCGATAAGCTTGGCTTCGGCATGGTCAGCGCCTTGATGGGCGAGCATATTATGCGTGTCTTTGCACAGGCGTTCAATTTCTAGGTAATAGGGCGCAAGCGACCGGTTAGGATGGCGCAGCGCAGAAAAAGCGAGCGCCGATTCGAACAGGGCAATTTCAGCCGCGGGTTTTTGGCCTTGCTGCGTGAGGAATGCGAGTAAATCAGTTTTATTGTTTTTAAGCATCTGGTTTAAGCATCTGTTTTAAAAATTCGGCCTTGGGTTTAATTACTGTAATGGGTAGACTTCTACAGCGGGTACGGATGCGCCTGTTAAGGGCTGCGGTGCGCCTGTACTTATGGGGGGGCTTACGGCTGTGTTTGTTGGTGCGCTGTCATAGCCTTGGCTTTGGGGTTGCGGCGCTGTGGATACAGCGTTCTGCGCGTTTTCAATTTCTTCTATAAGGCGGATATAGCTGACGACTTGCTGAACGTTTGAAATGGTGCGCGCAATTTCAATGATGCGGTTTGTTTCGGCCTGTGAATGTGAGACGCCCATTAAATACACTGTGCCTTGTACGGTATCAATTGTGTAGTTTATCGACTGAACTTCTTTATCCAATGTGATTTTTGTGCGGATCTGGGTGGTGATCCATTTATCAGTAAGGAAGCTTTTTACCCCGCCGCTTTCGGCTACACGGATTTCGTTAATGACCTGTTCAACGCCTTGTGGCTGCCATGCAAGGCGAATGGCTTCAACGCGGTGTTCAGGGTCTTGAACAATGCCGGTAACAAGGACGCGGCCTTTTTTTACCGTAAGGTCAAGCTTTGAAAATGTTTCTACATTATATTGAAACCATGCTTCGCTGATTTGTGTGCTGATCCAGAAATCTTTGGCGGATTGTGAAATGCCGCCATCTTTTGCCGCCGATACGCCGGCAATCGCTCCTGCGCCAGTGGCGATGCCCATGGCTGTGCAGCCCTGTAACATCAGAGCACATAAAGAGAGGCTTAACAGAGCAATATTTTGTAGTTTCATGGTTCAGACTTTCATTTTTGAAAACAGCATGACATGGCGTTCAAAGAATCCACGCATTGGGAATATGCTTGATATAGTATGGTGGAGCGCAGGCTATAAAGTCAAAGCGAAGTGTAAAATTAGGGTCATTTCCCTGCGTATAAACTGAATTATGACTGATATAATGCCCTGCGGCCTTGCAGATGCGTTGCTGCGTTTTGACAGGGATAGCGTGGAGCGCGTCGTTTTTGGTTTTGCGGTATTTAACCTCGATAAAGGCGATACAGTTTTTCTTCTTCGCGATAATATCAATTTCGCCAACGCCAGTTTTATAATTTTTCGCGAGGATTTTATAGCCTTTTACGCGTAAAAACATACGGGCGATGAACTCTGCGAAATATCCCGTCTTATACGCTTTAAGCCCTAATACGCCTTTGGTGAAATGCTGCGGAGACTTTTTCATTGGTTTTTGATGTCGAGGGCGCGTTGATAAATAGCTTTGCGCTTTTGCCCCGATAAAGATGCGACCATATCAACCGCTTCGCGCAGGGGGAGTTCTTGCATTTGCGCGCTGAGCAGCGCATCAATGTCTTCGTCGCTCATCTCAGTTTTATCATCGCTTGATGGTGGGGCGATGACGAGGACGATTTCGCCTTTTGGTGGGCCGTCAGCTTCTAATGCGGTGATAAGCTCTGCGGCTGTGCCGCGCTTTATTTCTTCAAAGCGCTTGGTCAGTTCACGCGCTATGGTGACTTTGCGGTTGCCCATGATATCTAAAATAGTGCGCATAGTGGCTAGAAGGCGGGGCGCGGTTTCAAAGGCAATTAACGTGGCTTGCGTGGTTTTCCATTCTTGTAGTAAATCTTCGCGGGCTTTTTGTTTGCTCGGTACAAAGCCAAGGAAACAAAATTTATCACTGGGCAGGGCGGATAGCTGCAAGGCCATTAAGGGCGCGCTCGCGCCGGGCAGGCTGGTGACATAATAGCCTTGGTCGCTGACTTCTTTGGTCAGTTTATAGCCAGGGTCGGATATAAGCGGCATGCCAGCATCACTCATCAACGCGACAATTTTATTTTCACTCAGTGCGCTGAGGATTTTATCTCTTTTGCGTTCATCGCTATGGTCATTATAGGAAATTAACTGGGTTTTGATGCCAAAATAGGATAGCAATTTTCCACTAACGCGGGTATCCTCACAGGCAATGAGATCTGCTTTTTTAAGCAGTTCTAATGCACGCAATGTTATATCTTGTAAGTTGCCAATTGGCGTGGCTACTAAATAGAGGCCAGATATAAAATGGTTGGATGATTGATTTTCTGAGGGGTTGACCATTAAGCTGTGCTGATTTACCAATGCTAGAGTTGTTTGCTATTTTACTTTTATATACTTAACCTTTTAATCGGGCTTTTGCTAATGCGCAATTATCTTTTTCAAAAAATGACCTTAATTTTCTGTGCTGTTCTGCTTTTGGGCGGCTGCGTAAGCGCGACAGGATATAAAAATCCGTGGAAAATGAGCACGAAAGATGAGGCGAAAGCCAGTGAAGCGCCAAGTACGTTAGCACGCCCAACCGCATGGCCGCAGCAGCAAGCAGGACAAACTACGCAAGGTGCAATGGTTCTTGGCGGCAATGAGCAAGGGGCAACGCAACCAGATATGCAAGGCCAGAACGGTCAGCCATATACAGGGGCGATAGATTATGGTCAGGGACAAATGGTGCAACCGAATATGTCTGGCTATGATCAAGCGCCTTATGGGCAAAACGGTTATGGCACTATGGAACAAAATATAGGCGCAGGGCTGCCGCCAAGCGCGGCGGCCTCGGTGCGGGTAGCATTATTAACGCCGCTAACGGGGCAGGCGTCTCATTTGGGGCAAGCGTTTTTAAATGCGAGCCAAATGGCTTTGTTTGACCTGAACATGGCGGATTTTGAAATTGCGCCATATGATACGCAGTCGACCCCAGCAGGGGCGAAACAGGCAGCCACGCAAGCGATTAATGATGGCGCTTCTTTGATTATTGGCCCGCTATTTGCGGATTCTGTGCGCGCAGCGCGCAGCGTTGCATCGCGTCATAATATATCCGTGATTGGCTTTTCGACGGATTGGACAACCGCAAACGATAATACATATGTGATGGGCTTCTTGCCTTTTACGCAGGTGCAGCGCATTGTTCAGCACGCGGCAAAACGCGGCTATAAACGCATCGGTGTGATTGCGCCGGATGATTTATATGGGCAGGCGGTGATTAATACCTATTTAGAAGAAGCCGGGCGTTACGGCATTCATACGGTTGATATATTGCGGTTTAAAGGCGGTGCGGAAGATTTATCTTTGCGGATACGTGAATTTGCCAAATATGATTCACGCCGTGATGCAAAAGGTAAGCTTTTGCCGCGTTATGAACTGCCTTTTGATGCCGTCTTGATGGCAGTAGGTAGTGAACAGGCGATTGCTGTGTCTAATTTACTCACCTATCACGATTTAGACCCGCGCCGCGTTGTGCGCCTTGGGACGGGGCTTTGGGATGATACATCACTGATTGGTGAAGATAACCTTGCCGGCGCTTTATTCGCCGCGCCATCACCGAATTTGCGCCGTTCATTTGTGACGCGTTATAAAATGTTATTTGATGACCGCCCGCCGCGTTTGGCATCGCTTGCTTATGATGCAACGGCTTTGTCGATTGTTCTGGCACAGCATGGTTTACAGCAAAATGGCGTGCCGGCATTTGGACGCGATTCTTTAATGAACCCGAATGGCTTTTCAGGTATTGACGGTATCTTCCGCTTTCACTCTAATGGTTTGATTGAGCGTGGCCTTGCCGTGTTGCAGTTTAGCGGCGGTGGCATGAAAGTTGTCGAGGATGCGCCATCAACCTTCATGCGTCCGAATTTGTAATCCGCTAAAGCTATTACTATTGCGTTATGTAGAGGTTTGAGAGCTCTTTACTGATTTGCTCAAATGTGTTGACTAAGTCATTCTGTGATGGCGCATCAAAGTACTTTGTGGCATCAGATGCACAGCGGCGATAATAGCCTTTTGTGCTGTTACTTACCCCACCACTAAATGTCACAGTATAAATTTGGATGCCTTTTTTCTTCATCTCCGTACAGACTTCTTCAAAGCGTTCATTGAGGTCAGAAACCGATACATTATGCGTGCGCGTGCCGCCATAGGCGCTATACTCAGAATTCATTGTGTTGTTACCATCAGTCATCATCACCACAACTTTTTGCCAAATTAAATCATCAAAAGGCGCAGCCTCTTGGAAGGGGAAGTTAGGCGATAACATGCGATAGCCCCAGACCATACCAAGATTACCATAGGTGAAGCCATAAGCTTCAAGGTCGCGTATTTCCTCTTTCAGGTAACTCGCATCGCTTGTTAACGGCACAACATAAGCTTCGTTGCATTGGTAGTTCGGGCCATAACGGTCATTATAGTATTCAGCGTTACGACGGGTGTTATAGCTGGTTGAATCATTAAAGTAGGATCGGTACATTTCCCATGTCCAGCTGCCATCAGCATCTGAATCTTTGGTGTCCTCAGGGTAGTCACGGGCAAGGACGCAGCCATGCCATTGTTTGCTGCGGCTTTGGTCAAAGCGGATAGAGGATGAATTGCTGTAATAACGATCATTACTTGGTGCGGTGACGAAAGGGTCGCCGTAATCGCTGCCATCGGGGTTTTTGCCAAGCCCATATGGCCCCACATTGACGGCAGAGCTATAAGGTACCATGCCGATTTTAATTGTGTCATCTTCGTTTGATCGGTCATACAAAATATCAACAAAGTTGGTCGCGGCGGTACGCAAGGAAGCGATATTGTTGTTTGAGCTCATTGAGCCTGTAACATCAAGCACCATCATTACTTCAATACCACGCACTTCGCGGACAACCTTGGTGTCTGATGATGCTTCGGCGGTATTAACGCCAAGGAATTGCAAAAAGATGGTGTCGACATAAACGGAGGCTGACACAGAAAGGCTATCTTCGGTCATGCGGATGATGATGTCTTCAATTTCACCTAGTTTATCGTCTGAGTAATTGGCTTCTATAAAATCGTAAACGCGCTGGATCATCTCTTCTTCACTGAGTGCTGATGAGCCTGCGGCGGCGAGGGCGGCGGCATCAATGGCGTGTTCAAGGCGCTTTTTCGCCAGATAAATTTGTCCAGAATCAATGGCTATCCCCATTGACCCTAATACTGCGGGAATGGTTAAGCTGATGATCACCGCAGAGGCGCCGATTGTTTGCGTCAGGTAAGAGCGTATAAGCCCTTTTCCTGCTGTTGTCCATTTGCTAATCTGTTCTCTCATTCTTCCTCACTCACACACATTTTCTTATTTTTTTTATTTATAATTATTCGAAGTAAACTACGGAGCTTTTGCGCCCTCTTGTATAGGCGACTTCGCGCATATTAAACTCATCGACAAGAAACTCCCAAAAGAAAGGCACATAGGTATATTCCATGGTTACGCCTAATACGCCTTCACCAGGGTTAGCCAGCTGATCCATTGTAGATGTCATATCACCTGACTCGCCGCCGTAACCTGATGATGTGACGTGGCCTTCTGTGATCATATCGCCGTCATTATCAAAACGAATGCTGATAATTTCATATTCAAGGGCGCTGCCATTATAAGGGGACATTGCAAGGCGGGCCGCGGCAATGGCGTCATTTATATCTTGCGGCGATGCCAAGGGCACGCGGGCGATAAGGTCAGCGGTGACCTGCGATGCGGTCATGACTTTTTGGTTGATAATCATTGCTTGTCCCATGTCGTATGTGCCCATCAGCAAGGAAAACAAGACAGGGAAGATCATCGCAAATTCGGTTGCTGCGAATGCTTTTTCTTCTTTTAGCCATTTATGTATCTGTTGTAACATGCTTATCCGTTCTAATCATCAAAGTCATAAGGTTCAGTTTGCAGCACGATTGTTGACATCATTAAGCGCGTATCGCTGCCAGGGTCAGAGAAAAACTGCGCAAGAATCGGCGTTTTTAATGCGTATTGATAGATAACGCGGATCAAAATCACATCGCTTACCCCGCCAGCATCAAAGCCTTGCGATTCGAAGCTACCATCTTCATTAAATGTCGGTGAGTTTCCGCCGGCGCCGCCAAATCCGTCTTCGATGGCAACCACTTCATATTCTATCTCGCTGCAATCTGCGAGGACGCTTACGGCATCGCAAAGTGCATCTTCAAACATGGCTTGCGCATCACCGGATTGCTGCGCCTGTCCGGTGCGAATAAGGCGCGAAGCGTCGGATGTTGCGCCCTCTAAAACGATGGATGTTGTGAACATTAGGGCAATTTCAATGATACCTAAAAGGAAATAGAGCAGCGGTGCAGCGACGAAAGCGAGCTCAATCGCTGTTGCGCCATCGGATTTTTGGATATAGCTTTCCATTTTGCTTCTGATATTTTGCATACACACATCCGTCGCGCTTAATGCGTTTTATGAACGCTTAAGCCGTGTTTGTTTTTTTTCAATTTTCTTTTTGTTTCTCACACAGGAAACATAGATAACTCACATGTATTCCACTCACCATCATACAATGTATCTGTTGCTAATCTCTTAATTATATACGGCTTTTTAGGGGTATTTATTTTAGTTTTTAGCTGGCGCGCGCGTTGCTTCCATTTCAAGAGGGAAGCCATCTTCATCTAAATCAAGTTCACCTGTAACTTCTGGGCCCCAACGCTCTTTTAAGGTGGCTTGACGTTTTTGAATCGTGCTGAGGCGTTTTTGGCCTTTTTGTACTAAAATATTGGCGATGATACCGACCACGGCCCAGTTAATAAGGTGCCCCATTGCTGCGGCGGCATAGATGATGGCAATGGTGAGCGGCTGGGATGCGATGATGATCGCGTAGTCAATTGTATGCTCTGTAGTGATAATATCCATAAGGAAAGGGAATGCGCCAGCAAAGTTAAGAAAGCCAATTGTGTATGATTTGAGCCTTTCTTTGCTGCGATCTACAATGAGTGCGACAAAGGTGGGGATCATCGCAATGAGCAGAAACACTGCAGAGGCAATGAAAATCGTTGACGTGATAATGGCCATGCAGAGTAAGATCTGGCCTTTTAGGCCAAGCTTGTGCTTTTTCTTATTGCTGTTTTTCTTTTTCTTTGCCATGTGCTAAAAAATTCCACCTTTGGAAAACTGTAAAAATGTCGTCGCGAGAATGACGATGCCCGCAATAAGCCCCGAAATAATCGCGGCAATCTCGTAACCTGTGCCATAGCCAAAATGTTTGTTGTTGTCTAGCTGATTTGATAAATCTACGTATTCTTGGCGTATGTTTTTATATTCTTGCAAGGCCTTGATGAACTCTGCTTTGTCGTTTCTTTTTATTTTTTTGTCACTGATTAATGCGGCAAGTTTTGCTAAATTGCCGTTATCGGCAATGTTCTCGGCTATTTTCTTGATCTCTTCTTTTTTTGTTCTGTCGTGATAACGCTCAAGAAGGGGCGATATATAAAGTAACAATGCCTTTGTTAAATGGGGCAAACCTTTAAGCTTAGCGCGATCTTGTATATTCGCGAAGATTCTTAAAATAGCTTGTTTGGAGGTCAAAATGTCTGAGGAGTTTAGACCGAGAAGTTCGCGCTCAATAACCTTTCTGTCTCTGCCCATTAAGAAACCTGAAATGTGGCGATCAATGAAACCTTCTGTTTTATGCGTTTTGGAGCAAATATCTTCCAAGGCGAGCAGTAGGTCTTCGGGCGATTTTACGTAGTAGTTTTTGAACACGGGGCTAAGGCAAGGGCATTCAGGGCAGAGGAAGTAAAGGTTACCCTCCGGGCCAAAGCCGAGTTTTTTCTGTGCAGAATTTACTTGCGCAGATTCAAGCCTCTGTTTGATATTCTGCACATCTATTTCTGACTCTTCGGCTAATTTTGTCCAAAAGCCTACCATGTTAAATTGGATCAACTCTTCAAAAGAGCTGATGTTCTCGCCGCTGCCAAAAAGATAAGCGGCTAAATAGCCGATGCCCTCAGGCATGACTTTCAGGTTTTTATAAATAATCGGTGTGTCATTATAAAGTGTATTGATAGTTTTACTGAGCAAACGGTCAGCATAACTGTTATCTTTGCCATGTATATGTGCTGACTG
>DELD01000054.1:0-11068 GCA_002354205.1 Micavibrio sp. UBA2705
GTGTTTTTTCGAGGCTTTTATGCTTTTCAAATGGCTATATGTTGCTAACATGTTATATTAAAGCGGTATTTCATTTATATTCTGTATACAAATCAATTTATTCATTCAAAGAAGATTAAGCGGTATGAGCAAAAAAAGAATAGGTATTTTAACAAGTGGTGGCGATTGCGCAGGGCTTAACGCGGTGATACGTGCAGTTGTTCACCGTGCGGATTTGTTGGACTGGGAAGTTTACGGCATCATTAACGGTACAGCAGGGCTAATGAAAGAAGATCCTGAATACCGCAAGCTGGAATTAAAAGATTTTGATGGCAATATGTTGCGCCGTGGCGGAACGATTCTTGGTACGACCAATAAGGGCAATCCGTTTTCTTACCCAATGCCTGATGGCACATTTAAAGACCGTAGCGATGAAATTATCGCGGGCGCGAAAAAGCTCGGCCTCGAGGCGATTATTGGCATTGGTGGTGATGGCAGCTTCGCTATTTTGCAAAAACTTGCGGCTAAAGGCGGCATTAAGTTAGTCGGTATTCCAAAAACGATTGATAATGATATTGGTAAAACAGAAACATCTGTTGGCTTTGATACGGCTGTGGCTGTTGCAACCGAAGCACTTGACCGTTTGCAGCCAACAGCTGCGTCACATGACCGCGTGATGATTCTTGAAGTTATGGGGCGTGACGCAGGGCATATTGCGCTTTCAACAGGCATTGCTGGCGGCGCAGATGTTATTTTATTGCCAGAGATTCCGTATTCGATAGATGCTGTTGCTGCGAAAATCAAAAATGTAAAAGCCAAGGGGCGTAACTTTGCCCTTGTTGTCATCTCAGAAGCCGTGAAAAAGTCAGATGGCGGCAGTTCTAAAATGGAGTATGCCGATGGCGAGCGCCGTTATGGCGGCATTGGTTATACTATTGGCGACGAAATCGCCAAGGCAACAGGTTTTGAAACGCGCGTGACTATATTAGGTCACGTTCAGCGCGGATCTGCGCCAAGTTATAATGACCGCGTCCTTGCATCGGCTTTTGGTGTGAAGGCTGTTGATTTAGTTGCTGAAGGTAAATTTGACCGCATGGTCGCATGGCAAGACCGTCAAATCGTTGATGTTGCCATTGCTGACGCAATTGCAGCATATCAGGAAGTTGATCTTGATGGAACGTTGGTTCATACTGCGCGGGCGCTCGGCATTTGTTTAGGGGATAAATAATCAATGCAATATGTATTACAATCACTCGCACCTGATGAAGAAATCGTCCATATTGGGCGCTATCATTGGATGTATAATGTTTCAGCATCTTTCAATATTGTATGGGGCGTGATTTTTTGTATTGCGATACTCGTATGTCCAGTTTTCTTATATACAGAATTTGGCCTGCCAACAGTGCGCCCAACGATAGATATGGGGAATAGCTGGCTTGATTATATTCGCGCGCTACACCCCGTTATTAAATTGGCGGCATTAATGGCGTTTGTTTTGGGGCTGCTTAAATTTGCCAAGCAAATGGTCGATAAAGTCACAACAGAAATTGCCGTTACGACATCACGCCTTATATATAAACGTGGCCTTGTTGCGCGTTATGTGGGCGAGATTAGCATCGACCGTATTGAAGGCGTGAACGTCCTACAAGGTTTTTGGGGGCGTATATTTGATTTTGGTCGCGTCGTTGTTCGCGGTATGGGGGTTGGCGAAGTCATCCTACCGCCACTTTCGCGCCCGATCATCTTCCGTAAAGCGATTGAAAAAGCACGTACGCTGTAATCTTTTTGTTATAAAAACTTATATTTCAAACACATATTCATTGTGGAGAGCATCTATGAAAGATTCCAATGGTAAATGGGATAAATCTAAACTTGTCAGCCGCTATGTAACGGAAGGTGCGAAATCTGCGCCGCACCGCGCGTATTATTACGCGATGGGGCTTACAGAGGAAGAAATTCATCAGCCATTAGTCGGGGTTGCAACATGCTGGAATGAAGCTGCGCCGTGTAACATTGCTTTGCAGCGTCAGGCGCAATCAGTGAAAACTGGGGTCAAAGAGGGGGGCGGCACGCCGCGTGAATTTACGACCATTACTGTGACGGACGGCATTGCGATGGGGCATGAAGGTATGCGTTCCTCCTTAGTGTCACGCGAGGTGATCGCCGATAGTGTAGAGCTTACCATGCGTGGGCATTGCTATGATGCTTTGGTTGGGCTTGCGGGCTGTGATAAATCTCTCCCCGGTATGATGATGGTAATGCTGCGCCTTAATGTACCGTCTGTCTTTATGTATGGCGGGTCAATCTTGCCCGGTAAGTTTCGCGGCGAAGACGTGACGATTATTGATGTGTTTGAAGGCGTGGGTAAACACGCGACAGGCAAGTTCAGTGACGGCGATTTAAAAGAAATGGAATGCGCGGCTTGCCCCTCGGCGGGGGCGTGCGGCGGTCAGTTCACAGCGAACACAATGGCCTGCGTGTCGGAAGCAATTGGTCTTGCGCTGCCTAATTCTGCGGGCGCACCTGCGCCGTATGAATCGCGCGACGAATATGCTGCAGCTTCTGGCGTTGCGGTCATGAACTTGATTGAAAAAAATATTCGCCCGCGTGATATTGTGACGCGCAAAGCGCTTGAAAATGGCGCAGCGATTGTCGCCGCGACAGGCGGTTCGACCAATGCGGCGCTGCATTTGCCAGCAATGGCGCATGAATGCGGCATTGATTTTGACATTCATGACGTAGCGGAAATATTCAAAAAAACGCCTTATATTACAGACCTTAAACCGGGCGGTAAATATGTCGCAAAAGATCTTTACGATGTCGGCGGCGTTGGCGTGGTGTTAAAAGTTCTTCTTGATGGCGGTTATTTGCATGGCGATTGCATGACTGTCACAGGTAAAACACTGGCTGAAAACTTGGCTGATGTGGCATTCCCTGAAAACCAAGATGTTGTGCGCCCTCTATCAGCGCCAATCCACCCGACAGGCGGCGTTGTCGGCCTAAAAGGTAATCTGGCATCAGAAGGGGCGATTGTTAAAATTGCGGGGCTAGATGAGCTTGTTTTTGAAGGTCCTGCGCGGGTTTTTGAATGTGAAGAAGATTGTTTTAAGGCTGTGCAGGCGCGTAATTATAATGACGGTGATGTCTTAGTCATCCGCAATGAAGGGCCAAAAGGTGGCCCTGGTATGCGTGAGATGCTTTCGACCACGGCGGCGCTTTATGGTCAGGATACGGGCGGCAAAGTTGCTTTGATTACCGACGGGCGTTTTTCTGGTGGTACGCGCGGTTTTTGTATAGGCCATGTTAGCCCCGAAGCTGCCGTTGGCGGCCCGATTGGCTTGCTAAAAGATGGTGACATGATCCGCATCGATGCCGAAAAGGGCACATTAGATGTCCATCTGAGTGATGAAGAACTTGCCGTGCGCCGTAAAACATGGCAACCGCGTGAGCATAACTATCAATCAGGAGCGTTGTATAAATATGCGCAATTGGTCGGTTCAGCGGAATTTGGCGCGGTGACGCATCCTGGAGCGAAAGCGGAAAAACACGTTTTCGTCGATTTATAAGCTCAGTTTATAAGCTCCTTTTATCGATTCGTTTTCTATAAGCCACCTGAGCGCGTGTTTAGGTGGCTTTTTTTATCTTGTGCCAATTGTACAGAAATGGGCAAGAAAAGGAACTTTGCTGCCTTCTAAAACATTAGATATGTACGGCATCTAGCAGCCTTTTGTGAAGGAGAACTTTTATACGTTTTTTCTAATGTTCAGGGCGGTGCGTATAACTATGCACCCCTTATATTTACTGAGTTTTAGCTAAGTAATCTTTCGTTAATAGGTTTGTGAAACAATCAAGATGTAAGGCTCATTATTTACGTACAGGATTCCACCATGTTTTGCTCATTTATTCATTCTGATAATTTTACAAGAAAGTTGATGCTCACCGCCGCAGTTGCAGGTGTTGTGTTGGTTTCTTCCTTCGGTGCAACGCCGGCACAAGCGTCATATTTACAAAATTACTTGGTTTCGAGTGATGCGGCGCAAAACAGGAATATTCATTTTAATGCGGCGGTATTCGCGGATGTACAAAAATTCTATGCGCAGCGTAGTTATGAGCCTGTTTGGGTGTCGAATGAAACGGGCATTAGCGCCAATGCAAAAGCGGCGATTTCAGAATTAGAACAAGCATGGCAGCATGGTCTGCGCCCTGACAAATATATGAGCAAGGATATTTTAGGCGCAGAATACAGCAAACGCCGTAGCGTGTTAGCACGCAGTGAGTTTTTACTTTCATACGGTCTTGCATTGTATGCGCATGATATGACATCAATGCGCGTAGACCCGAAAGCCATTAGACAAAAAGCCGAATATTGGCGCGCACCGATTACAGGCGATAGCGCGCTGCGCGTTTTTGCCGCCGCGCCAGATGAGCAGGCCTTGCGTGATGCCATAGAAAAAGTATCGCCGCAAAACGGCCTATATCGTCGCTTAAAAGACGAATATGTACGCCTTGTCACAACAGGAGAGTTAAATAAGCCGCAAGTCGTTGTCAAAATGGAAGGCTTAATTCAGCCAGGACAATCACATAAATCAATTGCGCAGTTCCGTGAACGTATGGGGCTTGAGAAAATTTCAGGTATGCAAAATTACGTTTATGACGACGCTTTGGTCGGTAAAATTCAGCAGTTCCAAAAAGATAATGGCTTGAAAACTGATGGTGTATTGGGCCCGCAAACCGTTAAGTATTTGAACCGCACAGCCGAAGGACGCGCTGAGCAATTGCTTGCGAATATGGAGCGTATGCGCTGGTTAGAGCCAAACAAACCAAAGAAATATGTTGAGGTCAATATTCCATCAATGTCGCTTTGGGGGTTTGAAAATGGCAAGGCGACATTAAGTATGCCTGTAGTCGTCGGTCGCGTTGGCCGCCCAACACAAAGCTTCAAAGCTGAGATAACAGGCGTGCGTATTAACCCGAAATGGACAGTGCCACACCGCATTAAAACGCAAGATTTTTGGCCTGATATGAAAGAAGATATAAGCATTTTGGCTGAAAAACAGATTGATGTGATTGAGGGGTATGGCCGCGATGCGATTTATCATGACCCAACAGCGATTGATTGGAAGAACATCAGTTACCGTGAGTTTAACAAATACCGCTTGGTACAAAAGCCTGGTAACCATAATGCTTTGGGACGTATCCGTGTGTTAATGCCAAATAACTATACAATCTATTTGCATGACACAAACCACCCAGAAGTCTTTGAAAAAGATTACCGCGCCGCAAGTTCGGGCTGTATCCGCCTTAAATACCCTGAAAAAATGGCAGAGTTTTTGCTGAAAGGTAATGAAGCCGCATGGGGTTCCGCCAAGATGGACGAGATTTATACGAGCTTGAAAACAACAGATCTACAAATCTCTGAAACCATGCCTGTATATATCCTTTACCAAACAAATTGGCTGAACAGTAAAGGCGACATTGTTTTTGGCCCTGATTTATACAAACGCGATAAAAAATTAATCGCGCTATTAAAACAGCAAGGTGATTATTATATGCCGCAAGGTAAAGAGCGCATGGAAGACGGCATAAAGCTCGCCTCGCGCAACTAAGTGAAAATATTATGTTTTGTGAATAAAGCCGACGCTTATGTCGGCTTTTTCCATGTGCGCAATGTGTATAAGTCTATATCCGCCAATGCCTGAGCCATGAATTCATGCTAGCTTTTAAAAAGTGGAAAGCACGCGATTCTTGAGGAGGAATACATGGCAAAAGCTGCGCAAGACAAATGGGTTTACGACTTTGGAGCTGGAAAGACAGATGGGCGCGCGGAAATGCGCAACCTGCTTGGCGGAAAAGGCGCGAACTTGGCTGAAATGGCATCTTTGGATTTGCCCGTCCCACCAGGATTTACGATTACCACGGAAGTTTGTACTTATTATTATGGCCATGATCACCATTACCCTGAATCTTTAAAGGCTGACGTGTCGGCATCGCTCAAACGTTTAGAATCTGAAGTTGGCACAAAATTCGGCGATACTGAAAACCCGTTATTGGTGTCTGTGCGTTCTGGCGCGCGGGTTTCTATGCCCGGTATGATGGATACTGTTTTGAATTTGGGATTAAATGATGACACGGTTCAAGGCTTAATCAAGCAATCTGGTGACGCGCGTTTTGCGTGGGATAGTTACCGCCGATTTATTCAGATGTATGGTGACGTTGTGCTTGGCGTTGATCACCACAAGTTTGAAACGATAATTGATGCGCATAAGGCGGTTAAGAATATCAGTGAAGATGTTGATGTCACGGCAGAAGGCTGGCAGGGCATTGTCGCGAGTTATAAAGAGCTGATTAAAAATGAAATTGGCCGCGATTTTCCCATGGATCCCGAAGAACAATTATGGGGCGCAATTGGCGCAGTGTTTGAGTCATGGGATTTATTGCGTGCCAAGCGTTACCGCCGCATTAATGATATTTCTGACGATTGGGGCACGGCTGTTAACGTGCAAACGATGGTTTTTGGCAATATGGGCGAAGATTGCGCAACAGGTGTATGTTTTACCCGCGACCCATCAAATGGTGAAAAGTTCTTCTATGGCGAGTTTTTGATTAACGCCCAAGGCGAAGACGTTGTAGCGGGCATTCGTACGCCGCAACAATTAACGCAGCGCCTGCGTGAAAAAGAGGGGGGTAAGTTGCCTTCTATGGAAGAAGCTATGCCCGAGGCCTTTAAAGAATTATGCCTTGTACGCGAAAAGTTAGAAGAGCATTACCGCGAAATGCAGGACATTGAATTTACCGTGCAAAAAGGCACGCTTTATATGCTGCAAACCCGTACAGGGAAGCGCACGGCAGCGGCGGCGCTGAAAATTGCCATTGATATGGTGAGCGAAGGGCTAATTTCGCAAGAAGAAGCTATCATGCGCGTTGACCCTGCTATATTGGACCAGCTTTTACATCCCACAATTGATCCAAAGGCCGAGAAGACTGTGCTTGGCAAAGGCCTTCCTGCTTCCCCAGGCGCGGCTTATGGGCGCATTGTGTTTAATGCCGATGAGGCGGAGCGCCTATCTGAAGAAGGTAAAAGCGTTATTCTTGTGCGCATTGAAACCAGCCCAGAAGATATTCATGGTATGCATGCAGCGCGCGCGATTTTAACAACGCGCGGCGGTATGACTTCACATGCGGCGGTGGTTGCGCGCGGTATGGGGCGTGCCTGCGTTGCGGGCGCAGCTGATTTATATGTTGATTACAAGGCGGGTACGCTAACGGCAGGTGAAGCCGTTTTGAAAGAGGGGGACTTTATCACTGTTGATGGTTCAAGTGGACAGGTTTTTCAAGGTAAGGTTGATATGATCGAAGCCGATCTCTCGGGCGATTTTGTTACGATTATGGAATGGGCAGATAAAGTGCGCCGTCTTGGTGTACGCACAAATGCGGAAACCGCCGCTGATATTAAAGCCGCGCTTGAATTTGGCGCATCTGGCATTGGTCTCGCCCGTACAGAGCATATGTTCTTTGACGCGGAGCGTATCCAAAATGTGCGCGAAATGATTTTCGCCACCAATGAAGATGAACGCCGCCTTGCTTTGGATAAATTACTTCCTGCGCAGCGCGCAGATTTCTCGCAAATGTTTTCGTTAATGGATGGCATGCCTGTGACGGTGCGCCTTCTTGACCCGCCTTTACATGAGTTCTTACCCCATGGCAGCGGCGATATTGCAAGCTTCGCTAAGGCGGCAGGTCTTAAGCCTGAGGTCGTTGAAATTCGCCTGACGCTTTTGAAAGAAACCAACCCAATGCTTGGCCACCGTGGTTGCCGCCTTGGTATTTCATATCCTGAAATTTATGAAATGCAGGCGCGCGCGATTTTTGAAGGTGCTTTGGCCGCGGGCGGTAATGTCTTCCCTGAAATCATGGTGCCATTGGTGATGATTGATAAGGAACTTGAAAAACTTAAAGCTGTGATTGAAGAGACGGCAGAAAAAGTCTTCGCTGAAAAGGGCAAACGTTTAGATTACATGGTCGGCACGATGATTGAACTGCCACGCGCGGCGATCACCGCTGATGAAATAGCCCAGCACGCAGCGTTCTTTAGCTTTGGCACGAATGACCTCACGCAAACGACAATGGGGCTAAGCCGAGATGATTCAGCTATGTTCTTGCCTAAATATGTTGAAGGCGGCGTTTTGCAGCAAGACCCATTTGTCAGTATTGACCAGAGCGGCGTTGGCGCATTAATGGAAATTGCGGCTGAAAAAGGCCGCAAGGTAAACAAGAATATTAAGCTGGGCATATGCGGCGAACATGGCGGCGACCCTGCATCAATTGATTTTTGTGAGCGTTTGCAGCTTGATTATGTGTCCTGTTCACCTTACCGCGTTTCTATAGCGCGTTTAGCTGCGGCGCAAGCTGCGCTTCGGTATAAAAGAAAAAATAAAGTAGTCAATTTACAATCGGCATAGTAGTATTAAAGGAATAAATGTTCATTTGTTCCTTTTTTTCTTTGTTCCTTAACTAAATATTAACAACTCATTTAGTTCCCCCTAAAGGAATAATCTTTACAAAAAAGTTCAAAGTTGCTAAACAGCATATCTCAAATAAACAGGAGATCAAAAGTGCAAGTACAAAACGCAATCGTCGCGAGTGCATCTGAACCACAGCCAGAAGTCAGCCGCCGCCGTTTTCTCAAAACATCACTTATTGCCGCAACAGTGGCATCTTCAAATATTATTATGCCGAAAGCCGCACTTGCTATCCCACATGGGGAAGGCGGTCTTTGTGAACTTAGCTTCCGTAATTTGCATACAGGTGAAAAGTTTAATGGCGCATATCGCGTTGGTAACAAATACTTGCTTGGCGCATTAAACGAAGTAAACACCGTTTTACGCGATTTCCGCACAGGTGATGTGCACACAATGGATCCGCAGTTAATGGATATTATCTACACCATGCAAAAGCTGGCCAATGCGCAAGATAAAAATGTGGAGATTATATCAGGTTACCGCTCTCCAAAAACCAATGCGATGCTGCGTAGCCGCTCATCAGGCGTCGCGAAAAAGTCATATCATATGAAGGGGCAGGCGATTGATTTGCGTATCCCTGGCATTTCAACCGCGCGTTTGCGTGATATTGCGAAGTCACTTAAAGCCGGCGGCGTTGGTTATTATGCTAGCAGCGATTTTGTACATATTGATACTGGAAATGTGCGTAGCTGGTAGGTTTTTTTCTTGTTGAACGTTATGAATATGCACCTTGTTTAATAAATTAAGGTGCATTTTTATTACATATCAAAATTGACATTCACTTTGTTCAGTTGGTTGCCGCGAAGGTCAAGCTCTGTTTTCATCTCGACAACGTCGCCACTATTCTCATTTTCAATATTGACCTGAACTTCTACGCCGGTAAGGTCGCCATTTGGGTCGTAATTGCGCTGTACGTGCATGGCTTCAATGTCAACATTATCTTCTAAATTTCTGTAATCGTCGAGAATGTCTTCTTCCAGCTCATCTAGCTGCTCTGCTGTGGCTTCGACCTTCTCGGTTAATGTTTGGACAAGTTCTGCATTGCCTGATGCTTTGGCCTCTCCTAGTTTTAGCTGTAATTCATTTAACCCCACCGCTGTAATCGAATACCCAACAGCTTTTTCAAAAGTGTTTTGCAGCGATGAGCCGAGTCTCATGCTGATTTCTTGCCCTTTATCATCCATGGTGTCTTTTAACTCAACTGCGAAGTCAGCAAGTTCACCAGCACCCTCAAATTCAATCTCGATGCCTTTTTCTTTGACGTATTCTTCGATTTCTTCAAAGATGCCGTCAATGTGATTACCAACAATCCAACTTGTAATGCCCATACACTCTTCCTCTATACTCTGTAGTAAAAGATAGCTGAAAACAGTTAACATAAGTTGAATGGGAGGGTTTTGCGGCTTTTAAATTACGCAGCCTAAACATTACGCAATTAAATTTTCTTGAATATCTTGCATGGTTGGGCAGCTTGGCGCGGGGGATTTAATCACTTCACCGTCTTCTAAATCAAATGTTGTTAATTTCCATGGCATGTTTTTATTTTCAGGCCACGGCTCGAAATAGTGCAGATGCGCATTATTAATACGCTGCATCCCATAGCCATAGGTAAGTCCAAGGGCGTGGAATGTACCGCCATGTGCAACAATTAATGGCGGCGCGTCTAAGTCTTGTACTAAGATGCTGTCTATTGTCGTGCGGACGCGTAAAACATGCTGCTGTTCATCTTCGCCATTTGGCGGGGCAAGACGCTGGTCAAAAAACGGCGCTATTTTTTCCCATGGTTCGCCTTCCCAATCACCCAGCATAATTTCATGCAAAGTTTCAATGCGCTCCATTTCTAATTTAAGGTGCGTATTGGCAAGTTCTGCGGTTTTATGAGCGCGTTGCATTGGGCTGTGGAATATGCGGGAGATTTGGGGCTGTTCAATGCGGAGTATCTCGGCGACCTCTAGGGCTTGCCCGTGGCCTTCTTGGGCGAGAGGGCTGTCAATCATGCCGCCTGCGGTAATGTCAGCTTTATTGGCTTCGGATAGTCCATGGCGGAGAAGATAAAATGGTTTGTGCGTAATCATGATGCGGCAAGCTCCTTTAATTTGTTGTATACGGGAGCAGATATTTCAATCTGCTGTTTGTCTTTGTTGTTATTGTATGTCGTAAGGCTGCGCTCCCCAGGGAGGCGGATGTCTATATCATGCCCTATGACAGGGCTGCTTTTAATCTCGTTTTTATAGCTTTTGACATTGTCGTAGAATGTTTCAATATCGCCAAAACAGCTCGGATCAATCGCTTGAATAAACAGACCGTCAGATCCTTTAACGCTTTTGCCTGCCTTCGCGCTCACAAGTGGCCCTGCAAGTATTTCAAGGGATACGCCAAGACCAAACCCCTTATGCGCCGCTATGGGCAGTAATGACCCGTTGGGGACAACTGCGCGCGCATCTTGCGTTGGGCTTCCTGCTGCGTCTAATGCAATGTCAGGCGGCAGTTGATCGCCATTTAAGGCGGCGAGGACGGCTTCACCCCATGATATTGGCGTAACGGCGCTATCATAAATGATCGGTAGTTCA
>DELD01000054.1:11342-12175 GCA_002354205.1 Micavibrio sp. UBA2705
TTCTCATAAATGATCGGTAGTTCATCGCGGCCTGCGGGAATGCCAATGCAGAGCGGGTTTGTACCGTTTACGGGTTTGCAATGCGGCGCAGGGGATACAAGAATTAACGATGTGCAACTCATAATACAGACTAAGCCAGCATCGGTAATTTGCTTAGCGTAATAGCCCATATTGCCTGTCGTGCCGCCATAATTAGACGCACCAACGCAGCATGACCCAGCATTTTTCGCGCCTTCAATCGCGGCTTTACTCGCGGCAAGGGCGGCGAGTATCCCAATATTCCCTTGTCCGTTTATGTGTTTCAGCGCGGGGCGGTCAATATCGCGCGTGGGGGCGGCGTGCGGCGCATAAAGCGCGCCGCTTTCGATGAAATCAAGCGTCCATTTGACGCGGACAAAGCCATGCGACGCGCGCCCTGCATATTCGTTATACAGCAAATGGTCATAAATCGCCGTAATATGTGCATCGGTAAAGCCGACATCAGATAATATCTTATGGGTGAGGGTGTATAATTCTGATGTATTGACCAAGGGCATCGGGGCTAGCTTTATTGTTTATTAAACAGGCCATTATCATAGCCGATTATTGACCAAAGGGAAATGGCTGCGCATAATCACCCCATGGAAAATTGGCAAGATCAGGGCATTGTATTATCTGCGCATCAGCATGGTGAGCATGGCGCGGTTGTATCTTGTTTAACACAGGACCATGGACGGCAAAAAGGCTATGTGAATGGCGCATTGTCGAAGCGTAACCGCGCATTGATTGAGCCGGGCGCGCATGTTGATGTGACATGGCAGGCGGGGGGTTCTGATACACTATGTCGGGGTTGC
>DELD01000016.1 GCA_002354205.1 Micavibrio sp. UBA2705
AAAGAGAGCCCTAGGGCTCTCTTTCTGTCAGACGGTAACTTTAATCCGTAAACGTACATACGTACATTTACTTATGGTGTTCATATATAACTATATTAAGCAGGCTCAACTTCCAATGACTTAGTTGTCGTGACAACAGCTTCTTTACCAATAAGGCTTGAAGGAAGACCAAGATCATCTTCTTCAACTGGTTTAGCTCTGTTACCTACATTATCATCATTACCTTCAGGAACATTACTTACAGGATGAGAGACAGCCTTACGAGGGCCGTTTATAAGCTCATCATCCCAGTCATTTACAATGCGCTGGTAATGTTCAGCGTGTTGTAAGAAATTTTGTGCGGCGACAATATCACCTGATGCGTTAGCGTCTCGCGCCAATGTCGCGTATTTTTCAACGATCTGCGCAGCTGTACCTCTGATACGTACGTCTGGACCATTGCTGTCATATACGCGTGATTTGTTATTCGTGTTATTCCTGCGTCCGCCACGAGAGCGTGAACGTCTTTGAGCACCATTTTTCATTTTTTTAGTCACCTAGTTATATTTTATAAACACCACTTATGTACGTACATCATACATAATCAATTGGATTCGTGTAAAAACTTGTTTTGTACTTATTCACAGAATCCCTGAACAATTTACATAGGCAGCGGTTTTCGAAAATACAGATTCGCTTAGAAAATTCCTAAAAATCTCTTTTCGACAAGTCAAATGACTGACATATGTTTTGAACAATCTCAATGTATCGCGGCAGTTAATTTTTGATCAACCACGCAAGTTCATTTTTTTTTATTTATCCCCACAGCTGAACACGCCGCCGCGTGCGTGTCCGCCTAGGTCATATATGATTCTTTCCAGAGTCGTGCCAGAGTTTTCACCGATTCTGGTAATTGCCTGAATCTGGTCATATCCACATTCCAGAAAAAGTCGTCCATTTGTGCGCAAATTCTTTTTTAAAGATATAAAGATTTTTTTATAGGGGTCCAAACCATCCTCGCCGCCATCTAGCGCCAGAATCGGGTCGTATGTTTTTACTGATTCTGAAAGATTCGTGATATCTGCCGATGGGATGTAAGGAGGATTCGTAACAATAACGTCTGCAACGCTATCATTCAGCGCAGAAACATAGTCCCCTTGGATGAAACTTACGCGCTCAGTAAGGCCGAGCCGATGCGCATTTTCGCGTGCGACATCTAATGCTGCCCATGAATAATCAACAGCGACGCCCATTGCGTGCGGTATTTCCGCTAATAAAGTGAGGATAATACAGCCCGTCCCCGTGCCAATATCAACAATTTGTAACGGCGCGTCTTTATAGCGGCTTGCATTCCCCTTATGCCACGCAAGAATAGCCTCAATAATTGATTCTGTGTCGGGGCGCGGATCGAGTACATCACCATTGACTTTAAAGGCACGCCCCCAAAACTCTTTTACGCCGTATATCTTTGCAATTGGTTCGCCTAAGATGCGCCGCTTCACATCATCAGCAATAAGTGTGAGTTGCTCTGCTGTGATTATCGTTTCTGGTGAAGTTAAAATATCGAGATACGTTTTATCTGCGCGGCTTTCTATGATGATGCGTGCATCAAGCTCAGCACAATCTGCGTCTTCGCCACTGGCAAGCACGTCACGTAAAGACTTATATAATGCGCCCAAATCAGCAGGAAGTTTAGCCATCTAATTCAGCCAGCTTGCTTGCTTGGTCTTCTGTAATTAGCGGATGGATAATATCATTAAGCGAATTGCCCGTAAGAACCTCATCCAATTTATAAAGCGTAAGGTTAATACGGTGGTCAGTTACACGGCTTTGCGGATAATTATAAGTTCTAATCCGCTCAGAGCGGTCACCAGAGCCGACTTGCGACTTACGATCCTGCGAACGCTCTGCATCTAGGCGCTGACGCTCTGCATCATAGATTCTGGTTTTTAGGATTTTAAGGGCCTTAGCCTTGTTCTTATGCTGTGATTTCTCGTCCTGAATCGCAACAACGATGCCTGTCGGAATGTGCGTAATACGTACCGCACTATCCGTCGTGTTCACGCTCTGACCGCCACAGCCTTGCGAACGGTAAACATCTATACGTAAATCATTGTCATTGACTTCAATATCAACGTCCTCGGCTTCGGGCAGCACGGCAACAGTCGCCGCCGACGTGTGAATACGCCCCCCCGATTCTGTTTTTGGCACGCGCTGCACACGGTGTACGCCCGATTCAAACTTCATATTCGCAAAAACGTTATGCCCGCTAATTTCAGCGATGACTTCTTTAAACCCGCCAACATCACTTTCTGATGCCTCCATAACTTCCATGCGCCAGCCCTGCGCCGCGGCATAACCTTTATACATTGTGAGCAAATCGCCCGCAAAAAGCGCGGCTTCATCACCGCCAGTACCGGCGCGGATTTCTAAAATCGCATTGCGTGCATCAGCCTCGTCTTTAGGTATCAGCGCAAAGCGAATTTGCTGTTCAAGCTCTGGGATACGTTTATCAAGCGCGAGCTTTTCTTCCATCGCCATTTCCTTCATTTCAGGGTCGGCAAGCATTTCTTCAATATCGCCCATATTATCAAGAGCAGATTCGTATTCATTAATAGCATCAATAATAGGTGACAAATCAGCATATTCACAAGATAGACGAGTAAACTCCTCGCCGCTAAGGTTTCCCGCGGACATTAAAGAAGATAATTCTTCATGCTTAGATTTTAGTGGAGCGAGTTTTTCTTGAAACGCCATGTCATCCTCATTTTTATCATTTCGGTAAATAATATAGTGCTTATAAAGGGTATTTTCTATAAAAAATCAACTTTTTTATAAAAACTGCGCTAACGTCCGTAATCCCGAAGCGCATCAGCGAACAGAGGAATACGGCGCACTACAATGCCGTTGCCGCCTAATGGTGGGATGATATCATCACCAATATAAATGTCTAATCCGCCTGCATTTCCCGTATCCATACGCCAGCCCATTGCTTCTGCAGGGACTTTAATATCATGGCCTTCTTTAAGAATACCAGTGAAGACAACGCTTCCTTCCGTATCTTTAATTTGCATCCATGTCGGGTCTTTCGCCACAATACGTATAGCATTATTACCTGCCGAGATTACATCCTCAGATGTGTCAACCTCAGCCTCTTTCTCCCCTGCAACAGTAGGCTCTGATTCTGTATTTCCTTCGAGAGCGGGCGCAGCGCCCTCAGCTTCATGCGCAGTTGTAATATCCTGCGCATTGTCTACTTTAAGGGAATCAGCATCA
The DNA here is from genome assembly GCA_002354205.1 of Micavibrio sp. UBA2705. GTDB lineage: Bacteria > Pseudomonadota > Alphaproteobacteria > Micavibrionales > Micavibrionaceae > UBA2705. Next base: position 3,256 of record DELD01000016.1, read on the forward strand.
GCAAGTTTAAGTGTGCTGATCATTTCAGGCATCACATCCTCAACCTTTGGCGGCCAAACAGAATCTTGTACGCCATTAGCTGCGACATCAGCATTTGCAAGCGGCTCAGCATTATCTTGCAGCGTCGCCATTTGCGCTGTTTCAGCTTCGCTACCTTCGGCTGTCGTGCTTTGCATGATTTCGGCCTGATAGGACACGTCAGATAAATCATTATCATCGGCTTTGAAAAAGTGATAACAGCCGCCAACAATCAAAAGCCCTAAGACACAGACAATAAATATGCTAAAACCTGGGCGCTTGCTTTCATCCGCCGCGACAGGGAAATTATATTCAGGGCGCAGCGCCCCTTGCCCTAATTGCTGCTTATATAATGCGACGATCTGGTCACCATCTAACCCTAAATATTCTGCGTATGAGCGAATAAAGCCAATGGCATAGACGCGCCCTGGCAATTTCGATGAATCGTCAGCTTCAAGCGCTTCAAGTAAAGATGTTCTAATTCTTAATACAGATTCTACATCTTCTAGGCTGCGCCCATAATGCAAACGTGTACGTCTTAGAATCTCGCCAACGGAAAGGCCTCTAAGGTCGTGTACTGAATTTTGTGATGGATGATCAGAATGCGTGCTCATAACTCCATTATTGTACGGCGAGAATACAATAAACTCAAGCGCCAAATTACGCGATATTTTCGAGGCCATAGACACTGTGAAGCGTACGTACAGCAAGCTCAGTATATTCTTCGGCGATAAGTACAGATATTTTAATTTCTGAAGTTGATATAACCTGAATATTTATCCCTTTATCCGCCAAAGCGGCAAACATTTGCTGCGCCACACCAGCATGTGAACGCATACCGATGCCTACGACTGAAATTTTAGCGACATCCGTAGACGATACAATTTTCGCACCTTTAAGGTCATCTGCTTTTGATAATGCTTCTTTTGCGCGATTCACATCGCTGCGTGGCACGGTAAAGGTCATATCAGTAAGTTTGCCGTCAGTGGAAATATCTTGAACAATCATATCGACATTCACGTTGGCTTCAGATAAGGGGCCAAATACTTTTGCCGCAACACCAGGAATATCTTTTAGGTTTAAAAGTGTTATTTTGGCATCGTCCCTTGAATAAGTAATGCCGTTAACTACGTGTTCTTCCATTGTTTCGTCCTCTTTTACAACCATTGTCCCTGGCAGCTCGCTACCAATTTTATCACCAAAACTTGACAGCACCTGCACCGGCACTTCACGCTTGAACGCCATCTCAACCGAACGCGTTTGTAGAACTTTCGCCCCTGAAGATGCCATTTCGAGCATTTCTTCATAAGAAATTGCGTTAAGCTTACTTGCCGCAGGCACAATGCGCGGATCGGTCGTAAAGACGCCCTCAACATCTGTATATATATCGCAGCGATCTGCGCCTAGCGCAGCGGCTAAAGCGACAGCCGTAGTATCAGACCCGCCGCGCCCTAATGTTGCGATACGCCCTGCATGAGTAATACCTTGGAAGCCAGCAAGAACGGCCACCTCGTTATCATCCAAGCGTTTATTCAGTTCAGTGGGATCTATTTCCAATATACGCGCGCGACCATGTAATTCGCTGCAGATAATGGGCACTTGCCAGCCAAGCCAAGAACGCGCTGATATGCCCCGCTTTTGCAGCGCGATAGCCATCAGCCCCGCCGTGACTTGTTCACCGCTTGAAACCACAGAATCATATTCACTTGCATCATATAAAGAATAAATATCAGAGCAGTGTTCAATTAGCGCATTGGTAACACCTGACATTGCAGAGACAACGACAGCAACTTTGTGCCCCAAATCGACTTCGCGTTTGATTTTATCCGCAGCGCGTTCAATACGCGCGACATCCGCGACGGATGTTCCACCAAATTTTGCGACGATTTTAGCCATGTTAACTCACTGCTCCTGCACACTCACTGCCCCAAAGTGATAACAAAAAACCAGATAAAAAACAAAATAAAACTTTGCTTCACAATGGAATAGCACTAAATTCATCTCTTATAATAAAGGCGATAAAGTGAAATGACGCAAAAAACCAGTTTAAATCAGCAAGAAATAGACAATTTCAGCAAAGATTCCGCCCAATGGTGGGATATTGACGGCCCATTTGCGCCACTGCATAAATTAAACCCAACGAGAATGCTGTATATAAAAGAGCAAATACAGGCACATTTCGCTGATAAAAACCTTTCTACAGAACTCAAAACGCCACTAAAAGACCTGAGCGCGATTGATATTGGCTGCGGCGGCGGCTTGGTAAGCGAATCTTTGGCGCGTATGGGCGCAAAAACGGTCGGGCTGGATGCCGACCCAAACGCAATTACCTGCGCACGGGAACATGCAAAAACATCGGGTCTAAACGTTGATTACCACAACATCACATCGGAGGATTTTCTAGCGCGGCACGGCAAGACGTTTGACGTTGTTTGCGCGTTAGAGATTATTGAACATGTCGACAACCCAGAATTCTTCGTTGAAACAGCATTAAAACTATTAAAGCCAGACGGAATACTCATCCTTTCCACCTTGAACCGCACAATAAAATCGGCCGTTTTAGGCATATTTGCAGCTGAATATGTGTTTAACCTTGTACCAAAGGGGACGCATTCGCATGAAAAATTTATTAAACCATCAGAACTGGCGCGCATGTTGCGCCAATGCGGCGCGCACCATACAGATGTCACCGGACTTAAATATGAACTTAAAAATGATGCTTTCGTCCTCGACAACACTGATTTATCAGTAAATTACTTTATGTGCGCTGTGAAATAAGTGCAAAAAATGAAAAACAGATGATCATATATTGGTTTTCAAACAAAAAAAGGATATATTCTTCGCTATGGAATTAAATTATATATTTTTTATACTCTCATTGGTTTTCGTTGCCCTTACCGTCTTTAGCATGATGGGCGGTTTTTCCGTCATGATGAAAGGCGGCGAAGAAAACGCAAAACGCAGCAATAAATTCATGCAGCTCCGCGTCGCGTTCCAAGCTTTAGCTTTAGTTTGTTTCGCCGCAGCCATGTTCACAAGCTAAGCACCGCTTAGCATCAAAATTCACTTAAAAGGATTTGTTTTATGAAGATACTTGTCCCCGTAAAAAGAGCGATTGATTATAACGTCAAAGTGCGCGTTAAAACGGATAATAGCGGCGTTGACCTTGCGAATGTCAAAATGTCGATGAACCCGTTTGATGAAATTGCCATTGAAGAAGCCGTGCGCCTGAAAGAAAAAGGTGTTGCGAGCGAGATTATCGCTATTTCAATTGGCCCTGCACAGGTACAAGAAACGCTGCGTACAGCTTTGGCTGTTGGCGCTGACCGTGCGATACGTATTCAAACCGATGTCCCGACAGACCTTGGCGGCGTTGAACCTTTAGCTGTAGCAAAATGCCTTAAAGCTATTGTTGAAAAAGAAAATCCAGACCTTGTCATTATGGGCAAACAGTCCATTGATGACGATTCAAACCAAACGGGTCAAATGCTCGCTGCCCTTCTCGGCTGGCCGCAAGCGACGTTTGCATCTGAATTAAACATCAGCGAATCTAAAGACAGCGCAGAAGTTACCCGCGAAATTGATGGCGGACTTGAAACGCTCGGCGTGAAGCTGCCTGCTGTTGTGACTACGGATTTACGCTTAAATGAACCGCGCTATGCATCATTGCCAAACATTATGAAGGCGAAAAAGAAGCCTTTGGATGATATTAGCGCAGAAGAACTTGGTGTTTCATTTGAACCGCGCCTTAAAATTCTAAATGTTTCCCCGCCGCCAGTGCGTGAAGCAGGCATTAAGGTTGATAGCGTTGATAGCTTGATCGACAAGCTCAAAAACGAAGCAAAAGTTATTTAATTAAATTATAAAGAAATTATGAGGTTAACATGTCTGTTTTAGTAATTGCCGAACACACACATGACGAAATAAAACCAGCGACAGCCAACACAATCAGCGCGGCTGCACAAATATCATCTGATATTGATGTGATCGTTTTGGGACATAATTGTGATGGCGCATGTAACGCCGCAGCACAAATTGCGGGCGTGAAAAAAGTTATAAAATCAGATAGCGATGCTTTTGCGCACCCTGTCGCGGAAAACTTAACGCCCGCAATCATGGATATCGCCAAGAATTACACGCATATTTTAGCGCCTGCGACAACTTTTGGTAAAAACCTCATGCCGCGCATTGCTGCCTTGCTCGACGTACAGCAAATTTCTGACATTATCAGCGTTGAAAATGATAATACATTTAAGCGCCCTGTTTATGCGGGCAATATCATCGCAACTGTCGAATCTTCAGATGCCATCAAAGTCATTACAGTGCGCTCAACCGCTTTTGACAAAGCGGCTGAAGGCAATAGCGCACCAATTGAGGATGGCAGCAATTCAGGTGATGCTGGATTAACAAAATTTGTAAAGCAAGAGCTTTCAGTCTCTGACCGCCCCGAACTTACAGCAGCGAAAATCGTAATCTCTGGCGGACGTGGTCTTGGCTCTGCTGAAAACTTCCACATCATCGAAGCACTCGCCGATAAAATTGGCGCTGCTGTCGGAGCATCACGCGCTGCCGTGGATGCAGGTTATGTGCCTAATGATTACCAAGTCGGTCAAACAGGCAAAGTGGTCGCCCCTGACCTTTACATTGCCGTTGGCATTTCGGGCGCTATTCAACATTTGGCCGGTATGAAAGATTCAAAAGTCATTGTTGCGATTAACAAAGACGAAGAAGCCCCTATATTCTCAGTTGCGGATTATGGTTTAGTGGCTGATTTGTTTGAGGTTATTCCTGAGCTTACGGATAAGATAGCGTAATTTAATCGTCTGAACCGTAACGACAAGAAACTCTATCGAAGAAGCTTAATTAAGCTTCTTCTTTTTTTAGGGAATCGAGCGAGAAAGCGCGGCCTTTGGTCGTGGTTTCATTGCCGATAACATCATCCATCTTCGTATCTTCTAGGATCGCACCTTCAAAATTAACATTGGTGATGTCTGCCCCGCGGAAATCTGCGCCTTCTAAATCTGCGTTTGTGAAATCTGCGTTCTGCAAATTAACACCTTTAAATATAGCGCCGCGCAAATCTGCATATCTGAACTTTGCGCCCTCCATATTACATGGGGCAAAGCGTTTTGTTTCAGACTTGCTGCTCAATACGAGTGGCGCAAAATTAGAACCGCACATATTGGAGTGATTAAATATCGCGTATCTCAAGCTTGAACCACGCATATCCACCCCTTCTAAATTACAATTACGAAAATCAGCACGATCTAAAGATGAACTTTGGATCTCCATATGTTTCATATCCATACCTATAAAACGTGCGTTAGGCGCTTTAATCGCAGTAAGCTTTTTATGCGATAAACTGCGCACGGCGCGTAAGTCCATATTTCCAACATTAAGCTGCGCACCGTTTTTACCAGCAGAGCTAAGCCACACAGCATGTTCAGCGAGCATCTCATCCAATGTGGTGTCAGATTTAAGAATAGATATGCCCGCGCTTTCATCGGTAAGCGCACCTTCCATATCAATATTACGATCTTTAATATCGCTCATCTCAACGCCCGTAAGGATTGCATATTTCATGCTCGCTCCGGCAAGTTGAATACCGCCAACATCCACCCCTGACATATCAGCGCCATCAAGCTTTGCGCCGCGGAAATCGGCATCTGTGATATCTGCGCCCGTAAGCAATGCATCTGTAAAATCGGCCTTTCCCGCCATTGCGCCAGAAAGCCTTACACCAACGAGCTTAGCACCCCTGAAATTAACTGGGCGCGGCGGCTGATAACTGCCATCTGTTGATAAATTACCTTCACGCATATCTGCATTGGCAAGGTCAGCGCCCTCTAAATTGGCATTTTCTATACGGGATCCGCGCAAATCAGCGCGCACAAATGAGGTGTCGAGTAAGTTTGATTCACTCAAATCGCATGAGTACAACGTAGCTTCTTGGAAATCCGTCCCCAGAAGATCCATATTACGCATGATACAGCCACTAAATTCGGCTCCGCGCAGCGATGCGCGCCGTATAGACAAGCTTGAAAGGTCGTAATATTTAAGCACAGCACGCCTGCCGCCCAAACGTCCCTCCATAAACCTTTTATGAAGCTGGATCAGTCCGTCTAACTGCGACTGTGTAATTATTTTATATTCTATTGTGTCTTCTAACATATAATCCAAGCAGTAATATTAACTGTTCAAAGCGTCAAAAATCCTTTTTGCTACCGTATGGGATATAGTATCATAGCATAAGATACATTAACAAAATCTAATTAAAAATTATCTTAAAATTTATATAGTACTCATGATACTCCATATAGTAGCATGACCGAGCAACTTAGACAGAAATTGTAACATATAAAATATGAGGATAATATGAACACTTACATAAAAGGCATCGCTGTAATTTGCCTAATCTTTAGCCTTGCAAATTGTGGGATCAAGCCAAAAAATTTAGAGCCTGTTGATAATACAGCGCAAACAGAACATCCTCGTTCTTACCCATCATCAAAATAAATACGTTCTTCTGATCATTACGGAATATTGAGCCTGCTATGTCATCACAATTTTTGTCGCCATGCTTTTCATATAAAAAAAGCAATCTATACATTGAAAACCTATCTGTAAATGAAGTTGCAGAAACTGTAAAAACGCCATTTTACCTATATTCCGCAGCGCAAATAAAAGCAAACATTGCGCATTTACAGTCCGCGCTGTCTGACGTTCTTCCTGATGATCATTATACGGTTTGCTATGCCTGCAAGGCGCTGAACAATGTGGCAATTATGCGTTTGATTGGTCAACAAGGATGCGGCGCTGATATTGTATCATCGGGGGAACTTACACGCGCGAGCCAAGCAGGAATTGCGCATGATAAAATTGTGTTCTCTGGCGTGGGAAAATCGCGCGAAGAAATTGCACATGCTTTGCAAGCGGGCATCAGACAAATCAATGTTGAATCTGGCGCGGAATTAAAGTTAATCGAATCTGTCGCGCAGGAAATGGCAATGGCTGCCCCTGTCGTGTTTCGCCTCAACCCCGATGTAAAAGCCGGCGCACATGAGAAAATAAGCACAGGGCAAAAAGAAAATAAATTTGGTCTAGAGGCCAAAGCGATCAAGGATCTTTATCGCTACGCTGAAGACAGCTCCCATCTTACCCCTCGCGGTATAAGCCTTCATATTGGCTCACAGCTCATTGATATGAGCCCTTTTGATACCGCCTATAAAATCGCGGCTGATTTTGTAACAGAATTACGCAGCGCGGGACACAGCCCCGACACAATCGACCTTGGCGGCGGCATCGGTATTATCTACGATCAAGAAGATAAGCCTGACTTGTCCACTTATGCCGCGCTTGTTGCAAAGCATATTGCGCCGCTCGGCCTGCATATGATTTTTGAACCTGGGCGTATGATTGTTGGCGATGCAGGTTTGTTAATATCCAAAGTCATGTATATCAAAGAAACAGACCATAAATCTTTCCTTATCTTAGATGCGGGGATGAATGATTTGTTACGCCCTGCCTTATATGACAGCTTCCACCCTATTATTGCCTTACAAACAACAGAGAATGAAGAACACAGATTATTTGATATTGTTGGCCCCGTCTGTGAAAGCGCGGATGTGTTTGGTAAAAACATATCACTGCCACGCAACATTACAGCGAACAGCTACGTCGCAATAACCGGCGCGGGTGCGTATGGCGCGACTATGTCATCAAATTACAATGCCCGCGATATAACAGCAGAAGTTTTAGTCTCGGATTCGCGCTTTGACATTATTCGCCGCCCAATAAATATTGAAGATCAATTATCATTCGAGAATACACCTGAATATTTAATTAGCGGATAAATGCTATAAAACCCTTTCTATTCTCAGGTTTCGGCATAGATTCATGGTATGATGTAAATGTTTTAACGTTAAACCCACGCATAGCAATTGTTCTTGGATGACATATTCTCACTTAAAAATTAACAGCATCAGAATTTTCAATTATACACGCTTTATAATTGCACATATTTTGCGGTGTTTAAGCCCTGCAATTTGCACCGCCTTGGTTATCTATTGCTTTGCTCTGGCAATGCCGCTGCAAAGCGCGTTATCTATAATCATATTGAACTTTGTATTTTGGTTTTCGGTAATTGTGGCGCTGTTTTTCGGTTGGCGCGGCAGTCGATGGCCGAGTTTATATGCCGCCGACCGCAAGCTTGAAAACACAAATCAGCTTTATGACCGCCCTATACAATTATTGAGCGATCAGATCATTAATGAGAGCCCAGAAAAAAACGTGATTTGGGAGCGTTTTAAAACCACAGTTTCGCAGCGTCTTTTATACGTAAAAATGCCAAAGCTGTTTTATTTTTCCGCTGATAAAGACCCTTATGGACTGCGTGTCATCCCTTTGCTCGCACTTGTTATTCTGTTCTTTGCGCATGGCTATGAAAACGGTTTTGCGCGTTTAAAAACCATGGCTGTGCCACAGCTTATACAGCTTACACTCAACAACCCCGATGCGCCGCCGCTTGTGACTTTAGAAATTACGCCGCCGCAATACACGAACAGGCCTGCGCGCCTTATTAAAGGCTTTGGGCGCATAGAAAACACAATAGAAATTGCCGAGCATAGCGCCATAAAAATCGCGATTAAAAAGCACTGGTTTGTTACCGCGCTCGAAATTAACGGCGAGAAAGTCGCCTTCAAAAGCGAAAATGGCGAAGCTGGTAATGATTTCACCTATGAACATGAAGTCGGCGCATTTACGCCCGATGGTACGGCTTTAAACATTACGGTTAAGGCGCTGTTCCTGCCCCTATTCTCGCTAAACTATAGCCTTATCGCCGACACCCCGCCCGCATTAGATATTGATGAACAGTTTTCTGTCCTTCCCAATGGTACAATTAAGTTTAATGCAAAAGTTGATGATGATTACGGCACAGAAACCTTGGAAATATTCATGGATTTACCCGTCGATTTTGAAGGTGAAGCACCTTTGGGGACGGCCTATCATCAAAGACGCTCTTTTTCATACAGCGCAGGCGCACATGAGGATATTAACTTCACCCTGAATATGGCGCGTCACCCTTATGCTGGGTCAAATGTCGTTATAAGTTTCAATGCGGTTGATGGCGCGGGGCAGATATCCCCCACAGTAACTATACCGCTTACCTTGCCGGAGCGTCAGTTCACCGAGGAAATTGCACAGAAAATTATGGCGCTGCGCAAATTTATCATCCTCGATAAGCTTTCATACCCTAATTATATATACGATTCTTTGGTTGAGCTTTCAGCCTCTCCCGCACAGCTTAATGGCGACAGCGTTGCCTTCCTTGCATTATCTATCGCGCGTGAACGTATGCTCTACGCCCCTACAATTGCAACACTGTATGATTTGGTTGATATTCTTTGGCGCGTGGCGCTGCGCCTTGATAAAGGTGAGTTTTTGCAATCCCAGCAAGATTTGCAAGATACCATTAACGCTTTAAATGAAATTCTTAATGACCCTAATGCGTCACAAGATCAAAAATTAAAAGCGATGCGCGACTTACAGAATGCTTTAACGGCATATTTCCAAGAAGCGCAAAAAGAAGCGCTGCGTCAGATGCAGGATAAAGATGTGACCATCATGCCCAATGCTGGAATCCCATCCCCTAATAGTAATGCATTGCGCGATTTTTTAAGCCAATTAGAAGACACGGCGCTTAACGCCCCTGCCAAAGCCAAAGAGCTGTTAAATGATTTGGAGAATGCGCTCAACAACCTTAATGATAACATGCAAACGGAACTCCCTGCCGATATTAAGCAGATGATGAAATTTATGGAGGCCATGGATAAAGTCATTGAAGCGCAGCGTAACCTGCTGGACAAAAGCCGCATCCATCAAGACTACCTTAATTACCTACAAGATGCTTTGCGCAGAAAAGCTGAAGAGCAGCGCAATAAAGACGGCGAAGACAAGCCCGCTGAAAAAGTTACCGACCTTGAAAGCTTTTTTAAATCGTTTAACTTGCCCAACCCTGATGTGCATGACAATCAAGGATATGATGAATCTGCTGAGGGCGCACTGCATGATGCCGATAATCCGCCCAGCCCTGCTATGGATATTATTTTAGAAGCCGGAACGCAGCGTCACATTCAAGATATGCTTAACAATATAACCAAAGACATGCCCATGGTTCCCGACGCGTTAAAACAAGCGGATCTACACATGGATAATAGCGCCGCGTTTTTGGACTATGAGCGCCTTGGCAAAAGTATCACTGAGCAAGAGAAAATATTAGAATCTTTGAACAAAAAGCGCGAACAAATGCAGCAAGCCTTTGAACAACGTTTACAACAATTTGCCAAAGAAAATAACATCCGATTCTCATTTGATCCACTTGGCCGCGCTTCTGGTAATAATGGTCTAACCCGCAGCTTACAAGCACAGGAATATGACTTGCCAAAAACGGGAGAGCACAACCATATAGACCAAATTTTGCAAGAATTGCGTGAAAAAGCGAGCGATTACGAACAGCCAAAAATAGAGCGCGAATATTACAAGCGTCTACTGCATCAATGGTGATCTGAATGGTCGTCTTGCGGTGGATGTTCGTCTGATGCTGTTGGCATATTATGCACCGGCGCATCATGCGTAGCATCTGTATGCACAGCATCATGGTCTGGCGCTACGCTTGATGGTTTAATATCAACATCATGGGCAATCACATCATCCCCTTCTGCAAATTCAATGACAACGGAGCGTACATCTTTAGCAAGCTCAGCATCCATGGGGTATTCTAGGGAAAGACCTCTGCTCTGTTCGCCTTGCAATATTTTCTCATCGCTGATAATTGCGTGCCATACATCTAATGTGACGTAATGTTCATCAGAAAATGTGATTTTTACAGCAGGCAACAAAACATCACGCGCTTGTAAATTAATTACTAAACCATCCATAACAAAAGAATTAGTGTCTTTTTGATAGCTAATCGAAACATTATCAAAAATAACATCCTTAACATAGCCAAACGGGTCACTATTCAGCGCCGCGAATACAGGGCGCAAACCATTATGGGCAATAATAATCCCACGCGCATTGGCGCAGATTATCACAACGCCAAAAATCAAAATGAAAATGCCACAAACAACGCCGCTAACGTAACTCTTCCAATGCTTAGCCTTTTTGAAACCTGCCTTTATAGCATCTAAAGACTTGTCATTTTTATCAGGGTATATCGATTCAGGGATGGATATATCATCACGTAAGCTTTCCCTTTCCTGTTCCCCTGCATTGCGCACTTCGTCTAAGAACGATGTATCGCCTTCTGCTGGTAATGTGTAATCATCGCCTTCATCTGCGGTGTCATCGGGGTCATAGAAGTCAACATCTTGATGCACAGCGTCAGCATCTTGCGTCCACAACTCTTTACAGTTATTACAACGCACTTTGCGCCCTGATTCTCCTATCGAACCATCAGGGATCATATAGCGTGTGGAACAATTCGGGCAGACAATAATCATGTCTTTAACTTACTTTTCTGCGTTGTTATAGTGAGTATCTAATTTATAGGACTTTGCGGGGCTTACGCAAGTGGTCTTAGGATATAACTCAGAACAATCTTGTCACAACCTTTTTTATTGTATTGATCGCGCATGATTAAAAGCCTCAACAACGCTATATTACTCGTTCTTACGCTTTGTACCTTTGGCACGACGGCAAATGCGCAAGATGCCCCATGCGCAAGCCTGCAAGATCAGCAAGCACTAGACTGCGCGATGAGTGCGCTTGATATCTATGTCCCGCAAATTAACAATGTACGCTGGCGTGACCAGTCTTTACGTGAACAGGCAAAAATACTTGTCCGCAAGGGCGACGTTCAAAAAGCTATCGCCCTGATTTCCCAAATCACCAATGCCGACACACAAGCGCTAACTATACGCGCTATTGGCATTGGTATGAAGGACTTAACGCTAGATGACGCTCAAAAAACGCTTTACTTTGATGCGCTGCATAAACATGCCGCGGCAATTACACATACAGGCTCGCAAGAAATCGCGCTAACCTATATTGCGATTGCGGAGGCCAGCACAGGCTTATTTCAAAATGCGTTAAAAACAGCGTCTAAGCTTGAAACGCGATCGCTACGTAATAAGTCTTACCAAGAAATTGCAGAAGTACTCAGCGCCACGCATAAAAGCGATGATGCCTTTTTTGCGTTAGAGCGCATTGACGATACTGCATTTAAAAACAAAGCTTACAGCGTTGTCGCCGCCGTTTTCATCAAACATCAACATATTACCAATGCATTGAAAGCGACAGATTTCATTGATGACCCATACATAAAAAGCAGCAGCCTTCTTCACATTATAAACACGGCTGAATTGCCCGCCGCCAAAAAACAAACAGTACAGAAATAAATGATTAAATTTGCACATATAGGGCTACGTTACGGCATTGGCCCTGAAGTTTTGACCGATATCAACTTCACGCTAGAACCTGGTTCATTCCATTTTCTCACTGGGCCGAGTGGTTCTGGTAAAACCAGTTTAATGTCACTGCTTTATCTTGGCCTACGTCCGACGCGCGGCGAGATCAGCATGTTCGGCAATGACGTAAAAAGCCTCGACCGCGACCAAATGGCGTTATTACGTCAGAAAATTGGCGTGGTTTTTCAGGACTTCAGACTGCTTAATAACTTAACGGCTTTTGAAAATGTAGCCCTGCCACTGCGCCTTAGCAACAAAAGCGAGAAACAAATCAAATCTGATGTAAGCGAGCTTTTGGAATGGGTTGAACTGGGTGATTATATGCACCGCCTGCCTATGACCTTATCAGGCGGTCAACAACAGCGCATCGCCATTGCCCGCGCTGTGATTTCAAAGCCACGCATGCTACTTGCCGATGAACCGACCGGTAACCTTGATGATACAATTGGCTATAAACTTATGGGGCTGTTTGAACAGCTGAACCGCATGGGCACAACCATGGTTATCGCGACCCACAACCAACAAATGATGAATAGTTTTTATCACAAAAAGTTGATTCTTAACGCAGGACAGTTAATAGTCGAAGAACCGCGCAACATTATAAAGGATATTGCGGAGGGTGAAGTCCATGTATAAGTTTTTCAAACTCTTCACGCCAAAGTCTTATATATTGCCGCTGCATAAACGCTCTGGCAGTGTGCAGCTTTTTATCTTACTCGCATTAATGACGGCGCTTGTTGTAATCATAGCTTCTGTGCATTTATCACTGTTTAAAACGGTTGATCGTTGGCAGTCCTTGATACAATATCAAGCGAGCATTGAAATTCCCGCTTTGGATGAACAAGGCAACACGCGCAGCGCTGCGCAGGTACAGCAAAATATTCGCCGCATAAAAGATTTTTTGAAGAATACCCAAGCATCACATGATATTGAGGTTATGGATACCACGCAGGTCGCAGCCCTTCTGAACCCGTGGCTTGGCGATGACGGTAAAATTTTAGACAATATTGACCTGCCAACGATCATCAATTTCAAATTAAAGGCGAGCAGCGCCGATGATGTCAAATATATCAGCGAGCGCATTACAAAAATTGCGCCGCGGGCAAGGTTGCAAACACATGAAAACTGGCTTGATAAATTCTTGGCGATTTTACATGGCATTCACATTTTAGGCGTTCTAATCATTATCATCACAATGGTGTCCACGATATTTGTTATTTCCAGTTCTGTACGCGCAAGGATGAATATTTACAACGAGGATTTATCCCTGCTGCATATTATGGGCGCGCGTGACCGTTTTATCCTTAAACAGTTCATCACTTATCTGTTTAGCATCTGTGTGCCAGCTTGCTTACTTGGTTATATATGCGCATCCTTAATACTCGCCGCAGTATCACAGCTTCTTTTAGGCGCTGAAATTGACTTTTTACCTAGCTTTGGTTTAAATGCACATCAATTTATTACTTTAATGACAGTGCCCTTTAGCATATTTGCACTGACAATGTTAATTGGTTCGCATACAGTGCTGCGTGAAATGAAGAAAATGCCGTAAAAGCGATGAAACAAAAAAAAGATAATCATATATTTGGCAAAACTATATTGCTCGGTCAGCTACTCATTCTTGCGTGGCTGTTTGGTTTAATGGGGTTTATTGCTTACAGCTATTTTCAAAAGCAGCCGCCATTAAGCGCGCTACAAAACCAGCCCGTGATTATTCTAACTGGGGATAGCGGACGCATTGATACGGGCTTAGAGCTCGCCAATGAAATTAACAGCCCCGCCATTTTGATATCTGGCGTTGACCCGCGCGTCACAAAAGACGCACTGGTGAGCAATTGGGATGCCGGCGCAGCCATTAACATCATCAGCCTTGACCATGACGCGATGAACACCGTTGATAACGCCAAACAATCCGCCAAGTGGTTAAAAGAGAACCAATACACAAGCGCCATACTTGTGACTTCTAGCTATCATATCGCGCGTGCTCATTCAATAATGAAGGCGATTATGCCTGAAATAAAAACAATCCCCTACCCCGTAAAAACAACCCATTTACCGCCGCAAGAATTAAAGTTCTGGCGTATAATGTATAAAGAATTTCACAAAACCATATTGGTTGAAACATGTCTGTTGCAGCCCTTCTTTAGTTGCTTGGAATAAAGATGATCAGATCCCTCATATTCAATTTCATATATTACCCAACTACGGCGTTGCTGTGCTTTTTGTATTTGCCGTTTTTGCTAACGCCGCGCTCTTGGCTTTGTATTATGGTCGAATTATATGTGAAAATCGTCCATATCCTTGAAATTTACATTTTGAAACTTGATTATGAAGTGCGCGGCGCTGAGCATTTACCAAAAGATGAAGCTTTCATTGTCGCGGCAAAGCATCAGTCATCATATGAAACCTTAAAACTGCATCTGTTGTTTAAAGACCCCGCCATTGTGATGAAAAAAGAACTTTTCAAAATTCCAATATGGGGCTGGTATGCAAAAAAGATGGAGTTAATAGGTATTGACCGATCTAGCCGCGAAAAAGCCTTAAGCTCCGTCGTTGATGGCGCAAAAATGGCCGCTGATAACAAGCGTCCTATCGTAATATTCCCACAAGGAACGCGGGTTAAAATTGATGCTACAAGCGCCGACAAGCCTTATAAAGCCGGCATTATGCGCATGCATAAAAACTCTGGCTTAAAAGTTGTGCCCCTGGCATTAAATAGCGGCGTTTTTTGGGGGCGCAACGCCTTTATTAAAAAAAGCGGTAAAGTTATATTCGAATTCATGCCTGTCCTTGAATCTGGCTTGTCTACCCAGCAAGGCTTAGCTATACTTGAAAAGCAAATCGAAGATAAAACCAATGCGTTAGTCAAAGAAAGCTTAGAAGCAGGAAATAAAGATGAATAAGTTCCTTAAAATACTTACTATAATTGTGGTTTCTTTTGGCCTCATTTATACCTCAGCATGGTATTATTTCGGTTTCAAAATTAAAGATGCCGTAGGTATTTCACAAGAAGACATTGATAAAACAGGCCAGAACATTACGCTTGTGAACAGCAAAACAACGCTAAAGGGTTTCCCTAAGCAGTTTAACATTACATGGTCAGGGCAGCTTGATGCCTCAAATGGTTCTTTGATTATCCCTGCGATACGCGCCAAGGGCTGGTTTGTTCCAGGCAAACCATTAGACATCTCAGCGCCGCAGGGTATTGAAGTCAGGACAAAAACAGGCGAGCCTGTTAAGCTGGACCGTATGGATTTAAGCCTAACCGTGCCAAAACATTGGCCCGGCCATACAGCTGGAGCAGCGAAGCTTACTGAATGGCAGGCACAGCAAGAGCAGCTTGAAATTCATAACTTCCAGCTTGTCTTCAAAGATATTGGCTTTCACTTAATGACGAACGGTTATATTCAGCTTGATACCAAGCTTCAACCTGCGGGTATTTTCACATTAAAGCTTGCCGATGTAACATATATTGAGAAGAAAAAAGAAGAAATTAAGAGCCGCCTGCAAACAGATACGGCATTAAACGAAACACAGAAAAAAAACTTGATGCGTCAATACGGTACACTTTCAATGCTTACTTCAGCAAAGGATCTTGAGTATAAAATACGCATTCGTAATAATGCTATTTTCCTTAGCTTCCTTAAGGTGATGAGTTTTCCGTTTATAACATGGCCTGAGCCAATGATGGCAGATACCACAAGTTCTTCTCTAACCAGTCCATCTCCTGATACGCCTGCAGCAATTAAAAAAGAATCGCAAATACCGCCTGCAAACACGCAAATGGGGCAATAAGTTTACCGCACAGAGACCGCGCCACCCCCAGCATTACTTATCTTCGTATGGGGCGCGTCCGGCTTGGCCTGAATCGATGACCGCGTTTCTAATTTTTCGCGTCTTTGTGAAATGATCTTGCAGCATATCGCCTTTATCTTGGCGAATGGCTTTTTGCAGCTCTGATAAATCCTCGTGAAAACGCTGTAATACATCTAAAACGCTCTCTTTATTCTCAAGGAAAATATCGCGCCACATTGTTGGGTCTGAACCCGCAATACGCGTAAAATCACGAAATCCGCCTGCAGAGTATTTAATCACTTCACGCTGTAAGTCTTCGGCAAGGTTACTTGCTGTGCCTACTATGGAATAAGCAATCAAATGCGGTAAATGTGACGTAATCGCCAGAACCAAATCATGGTGCTTAGGCTCCATAAAATCAATATTCGCGCCGCAAATTTCCCAAAGGGCAGTCACCGACTCTATGGCTTTTAAATCTGTCATTTCTGTTGGTGTAATAATTGCCCAGCGGTCTTTAAACAGGCCAGCGAAGCCTGCGGATGGTCCTGATTTTTCAGCCCCCGAAATGGGATGTGCAGGGACAAACATTTCAGGATATGGCAACGCAGCGCTGACATGGTCAATGACAGATTGCTTGACCGATCCAACATCGCTAATCACATTTTTCTTCGTTAAAAATGGCGCTATAGATTGTGCGATTTTTTCCATTTGCCCCACGGGGGTACATAGCACAATAAGGTCGGCCTCAGCCAAATATGTATCAGGGTAATCATAACCGCTATCGGCGATATCATTATCAACCGCATAATCTAAATATTCATGATTGCTGTCATACGCCGTAATATTGGTGTTTGGTGAAGCTTCTTTGACAGCGCGCGCAATGGACGAACCAATTAAACCAAAACCAATAATGACAATATTTTGAAGTGACGCGGACATATTTAATACCTAATGGAAAAGTTACACATAAATGGGCTTAGGGTAGCCACCTATAGCGTATACACTATACCCGTCGCCGAGTAAATCTTGTAATTTAGAGACACTCGCAGCGTTGCGGTCAACGAAACCGTCAACGCAGTACAGGCGATAATAAAGGCCATTCTCTTCCATTCTTGTAGCGTCAACAATATTAACCCCAGCCTGTTTTAGTACATCACCAATATGTGCATCATCGCATGGATTATCGGTACGCAAGGCAACAAAACTATAATCATCTTCTGATGTGTCAAAATACGTCCGTGCAATAATTAAATATCTGTTTTCCGCGATGCCTTCTTCTGCTACATCACAAATAAATGGCATGGACTGCACAATAGATATGGGCATCATATCTTGCGGCGTGCCGTCCTTGTCTAATGCATCTAACAAAGGCGGCAGCCAGCTTTGTTCATCTGGCGCAGTAGGCGCGCTTGGGATAATCGCAAAATCAGTTTCGTTATGGCGCACGGCATTTATAACTTCCGCTATGCTGTTTCCCCGCTGAACAGGCAAGATGCTGCCAAAGTAATCCGTTACGATTTTTAAATCATCACTGCGCCCCTGGTGACTATAAAACCGCGCCGTTAAACCAGATTGCAACATAGATACGGCGCTAACCAGTTCGCGCCAAATACGGGTCACCGCCTGCTTTGGCAATGCGCCGTGATGACGAGCAAGCAGCCGCCTAATCATACGCGCCTCACGGGCGGGGTGCACAACGGGCATACCGCGCTTGCGCTTTTCCGCCGCTATGGATGAAGCCAGCGCCGCGCGTTCCATTAAAAGATCATGAATAGTGTTGTCTATTGTATCGATCTTTTGCCTAATATTATCAAGTGTTTGTGACTTATACATTGAGAAAAACTTATTTAAACGTTAACCTGTTGGATATTATGATAAAAACCACTGTAACACAACATGGTATGAAAAGTTGCCCTTAGTTGCGTATAAAAACATTCCTAGCTTTGCACGTTTGCAAAAAGACGGTCACCTGATCCTCAGCGAGGATCGCGCGCTACGGCAGGATTATCGCGGCTTGCATATTGGTTTCCTCAATATGATGCCTGATAGCGCATTAGAAATTACTGAGCGTCAATTTTTTCGCCTTATTGGGCGCTCTGACCGTATCATGCAGTTCTACATGCATCCTTTTACTGTAAAAGGGATCGAACGCAGCGCAGACGCGCAAGACTACATTGATAAATATTACGAAAGCTTTGAAGATATTAAGGCGCAAGGGCTTGATGCACTTATCATCAGCGGTGCAAATATTCCGACCTGCGAGCTTGCCGATACGGCTTTTTATGACGAGCTTAAGACTGTATTGGAGTGGGCGGGGAAAAATGTAACATCTGTACTTTGTTCATGTCTGTCGACCCATGCGGTTATGCGCGCCCTTTTTGATGAAAAACGTAGCCCTTTAAACCAAAAATTATTTGGTGTGTACAGACATCGTATTTTAGATGAAACGCAGCCGCTAACCCGCGGCATTAACACAGCATTTGATGCGCCACACGCACGTAACAACAAAATTGAGCGCGCCCAATTTGAAAAACACAATATGCGCATTTTGGCAGAAAGCCCCGATGCTGGCGTTCATCTTGCCACATCGAAAGATGGCCTAAAGTTGGTCTGCTTCCAAGGCCACCCTGAATATGACCGCGTGAGCCTGCTGAAAGAATATAAGCGTGATATATCCTTTTATTTTGAAGGCCGCACACACGCTGCGCCGCCCCTTCCCCATGGATATTTCCGAGCGGATAAAATGGATGTTATCCAAGCCCATATTGATAACGTTTATGAAAACCGCGACATCTCATTGTTTGACGAAGTTTTTTTAGCACAGTTTATTGAAAACACATGGCAAGATACCGGACGCTCCATCATACAAAACTGGGTTGGCGCAATATATCAAGTCACAGGCTTTGACCGTCATCAGCCGTTCATGGATGATGTCGACCCCAATGATCCGATCAAAAATGTATTAATTTAACTATGATTTTTTACTAACATTCGTTACTGGTCTTGGGACATAAACCCAACGTCCGCCGCCACGGACAGGCGCTTTACTGCCGCCGCTTGGCGTTGCGCGCGCATATAGTTTTTTTGTGCATTCAATAATGTAAACGCCGCTAAGCGCAGGCATAATATACGGACCTACCTTTTCAAGGCTCGGTGCTATTTTATGAGTAAATTCTTTGGTTGATGGCAGGGCAAATAAGGCTGGCGTTACCGATTCAATATCAAACTGTTCTTGGCGCAAGAAGTCTACTATTTGCATACGTGAATATGGCGTACCAACGCCAAAAGGTGACCATGATGCCATGCTCCATAGCCCCGTTCGGTTCGGCACGACCAAAATAAGGCGCCCATTACCACGCAAAACCCGCCATGATTCTTGCAGCATGCCACGCACGGAGCTTGCATGTTCCATGGCATGGACAAGTAACACATGGTCAAAAAAAGACTGTTCAAAAGGGAATGCTGCGCTCGCCGCCAATAATGATGCGCTCGATTCTTTGTTGGGCCATGCGGGTGCGCCCATTTCAATGCGCCCTGCCCCAATACACAATTCAGCCTCTGGTAAAAACAAATCTAAATAAGGATAGGTAAAACCATAACCAAAAACGCGCGCCCCTTTAACATTAGGCCAATTCTTGCGAATACGATGGCGCAAAACATTGCGCACCATGCGTCCGGTGCGCGTTAAATAAAAATCATCATAATCTTTGGCTGTTATGAGCATAAAAGGCTTCTTAGTTTGGCGTTACTGTGTATCCATTATAACGCTTTAACCATTTGTACGCATGGATTATTTTTATCCCATAAATCAGGAAATACCTCCAAAGGCACAAAGCCCTGCTGATTATAGAATAAGCGCGTTTGGGCATAAGCCTCACTAGCCCGGCTTTCATCAACGGTCTTCACCTGTAAAAAAGTGATGCCGACGGCTCTTAGCCGTATCTCGGCCACTTCTAACATCCCCCGCCCTACGCCTTGGCGGTGGTAGTCACGCAATACGCCCATAACATATATTTCCGCTGCGGATGTATTGTGTTTCTTTACAGAAGCGAAGCCAATGACCTCGCCTCCTTTAACGGCTTTTACGATGGGGTAATCTTGCATATTTTCAACATACTCAACAATAGACTTTTCTAAGCCAAACCAGTCCGGTAAAGCACGTAAAATATCTTCGCAGCTTTCAACACTGCCAAACTCTTGCCAAATATATTTTATTTCGCTTAAAGGCGACATTTATAAATATTCTAATATAGGGGCGATTAAGGGGATGTCCGCCGCCGGCATTTCAAGGTTATAAAGCTCTTCTGGGCGTATCCATTTTAAGCTCTGGCCTTCTTGCCCTTGAGGAATACCGCGCCAAACGCGGCAGGCAAAAAGCGGCATCATTAAATGGAATTTTTCGTAGCTATGGGATGCAAAAGCCAATGGGTAAAAACCACAAGGGCGTGTTTCTATATCAATTTCTTCACGCAGTTCACGCATAAGAGCGTATTCGGGCGACTCGCCCTGCTCAACTTTGCCGCCGGGGAATTCCCACATACCAGCCATAGATTTACCTTCGGGGCGCTGCGTAACAAGGATGCGACCATCTTTGTCTATAAGCAACGCCGCCGCCACAAGGACAATCTCAAGTCCAGAACGTGGCGGCGGCGGATATTCTAATGCTTCTTCACAGGACATCATGGCAATTTGGCTTTCATTATCCTGCGAGGCGTAATTTACTTAGTTTTAACAGCTTCACCGTTAATGTCGAACAAAGTCACTTTTGATTCTGAACGCCAATCACCGAGAAGGTCTTGTAAAACCTCGTTGCGAAGACCAGCTTCTAATTCAGCTTTCTTCACTTCGAAGCTCTCTGCTTTAACAGGGCGCTTGTCTTCAAGCTTAATCACATGGAAACCGAACTGTGTTTGCACAGGCGTTTTTGTATACGCGCCTTTATCAAGTTTAAATACCACAGTTTCAAATTCAGGAACCATGTCGCCTTTTTTGAAATAACCAAGATCACCACCATTTGCGCCTGATGGACCTGTTGATTTTTCTTTTGCAAGTTCAGCGAAGTCCTTACCGCCATCAAGTTCCTTGATAACAGCAGCAGCCTCTTCTTCGGTTGCAAGCAAAATATGACGTGCGCTTGCTTCTTCAATTGCTGATTGCTCGGCAACATATTTATCATATGCAGCTTTTAGCGTCGCATCAGTGATTTTGCTGTTGATCTCTTTTTCAATGAACACAGCGCGCGCGATTTGTTTTTTCGCTTCATCTAAGCGTGTTTTATATTCATCCGTCGTTGTGATGTCAGAGCTATCCGCCTTAATTTCAACAATTTTACCATTGACGAATTGATCAAGGACAACAGGGAAAACAACTTGCTTTGGTACAACCTGCTGATGGCCTGAAAGTTCATCAATCATATCAAATATTTCTGAACGTTTAATCTCAACCTTATCAATAACAGCAACGGTTGGGTCGCCGGGCTTAATTTCTACGTTTGCGTTTTGCAGGCTTGGCATAGCCTTTGTTTCATCGCCTGCGGCCGGGGG
>DELD01000013.1:0-6987 GCA_002354205.1 Micavibrio sp. UBA2705
CTAAAAATTTGGAGATAGCAAAAATTAAAGCGGCAGGCTATGCCCATAAGGCATTTGATGCGTTTGTACCGTGGAGCGGTAAAGAAACGCATGAAAATTCACTGCGCAGCTCAACGGGTTTTTACAGCTTGCTTGCTGGCGGTCTGCTTATAGCAGGGATTGGTCTGTATAATGCCGATGTTTATGAAGATAACTTTGCTGCGGCTTCTGGCGCGAATGCGGCGCAGGCCTTGGGCAATGAAGCTTACGGCATAGGCCTGCCAGCATCATGTGGGGGCGGGGAATATTACCTTGCCAAGTTTGATGGTGATTATGGCTTTTATAAGGCAACTAAAGATGGTGCAAAGGCGCTCAGCATGGGCGCGCAATTTGACGGAGCATCCAAAATTGATGCCTGCCTTGAACGTATTGTGCATGACGTGGCGCAAGGGGATTTAAATTTAGCGTCTCAGTTTATATTCTCAGGTGATGCGCTGCTTTCTGACCCTATCCTTGTCACAAATACAGGCTATGGCCATAGCGATGTTTTATTTGCCGCGACGCATGGTGATGCCAAGCCCTTAACAGATTATGCAGATATAGAAGATGATTTTGCCAATGGTGTGAAGTTGTTGAATGTTTTATGGGATGACGCGGTTTATGATGACCTCACCCCACAAAATATTAAGACGTTTATTGATGCAAGCCAGCAGGCTATACCGGAGCAAACGGCGCAATTAGCATCTGTGAACCGTAATGCGTCAGGCGATGGTGCGCTTTTGGGCGGGATGCTTTTGGCGGCATTTGGTTTTTCACTTGCTTATAGTGGCGTAGCAGGCCATTCACAAAGCTATCGTGATAAACGCAATGAGCGTCAGGAAAGAATAGCGGCGCTGAGAATGTCATAAAGCTTCACTCTTGGTGCGTTAGTGTAAATTACCAAACCGTCCATAGTCATTATGGGCGGTTTATTTATGAAAATATCGATTGACATAATGAAGCTAACGGTTTATGAATATCGGTGTTCCATAAAATGAGCCGCGCTGTATTCGCTAAGGTGAAGCGGGGCTTATAAATAAGTAATAGAATAAGGTTTGTACATGTCTAAATTTATAAAAAAATCTTGGTATAATATCTGCGGCGCAACAGATTTTGTGTTTAGTCGTTTTCAGACAAATCCAACACGCTGGGTTGCTAATAGTGTGATTGGCGCGGTATGCGGCACAGCGCTTGGTATCGGCGCGGCATTTATGGCGCAGGATGATGCCGATAACTGGGATAGCGTTGAGGCAGAACGCAGTACATGGATTGAAAATAACGCCGGATATAAAGCGGTCGGTAGCGTTGTGAACTTCCCTGAGATTTGCGGCCTTGGCAATGCATGGTATGTCGCCGCCAAAGCGCCAAATGGTGATTACACATTATATGCAGGCAGCCAAGGTTTTTATGAACCCGTTGATACAGACCAAATTGATAGCTTTGTCGCGCGATATAAAGACTGCATTGACGCGACGCGCGCTTTGAACGAACAACAGCAGAATTTCTATGCTGATTTTGGTAAATCCATCTCACAGCCTTTGCGCAGCGATAATATATTGCGCGATGGCGCATATTCTTTCCGTAAGCTTTCTGATGAAAGCCGTGATGAATTTGATGGTCAAATGGCAGATCTGACGACAATGCTTGGTTCAGAAGATAAAGCCTTTGCATATTTAGAAGAAAGCTGGGCTGATGCGATTGAAGCGTTTGAAGATGGTGATATTTATGACCATGCAGATGCGCGCGATGTGCAAACATTTTCATATGAATATAAAGCGCCCGATTTGCCACTATCTGTCGTGTTTAACATGATGCTGTTTGGTGTTGGCTTGGGTGCGGCTGGTGCGGCTTTTTCAGGTAAGCCTAATGACGCAGCGAAGCAGCGCGCAGCGCTGCGCGATACAAAACGCAAAATGCTGAACCATGACGATTTACAGTTCTAAGGAACGTTGTTGTCCTGAGGGAGGGGGAGCGTAATGAATAAATTAAAAAAACTTTGGATCTATAGCTGCTGGGGCGCATCGGCGTTAAAGGACAAGCTTAGTCATAGTGGGTTTTGGGAACCTGCTGTAACGGCAACGCTTATCGGCACGCTCTTTTCAAGTGTACTGTATGTCGCTGAAGGTGGGTCACGTAGTGAACGCACGCAGCCGCGAAAATACACAGATAGCCCCGCAGCAGAATTTAACTTGGTGTCTTCGGTGAGGCTGCCTGAAGCGCTTTGTCCTGATTTGGACGGCTATACATATTTTGCCGCAAAGAATGAGTCGGGTGAATATGTGATTGTTGAACGCCGTGATGATGAACCGACCCTTGAGGTGTTGGACGAGGATACGCAGCAACGCCGCGTAACACAGATTGATGAATGTCTAGATGACGCGTCAGAATTAGACGCCGCAGAACTGATTGACCTTGGCTGGGACCTTAAGTTCACCACGCAAGGTCAGATTTTCGGGCCAATTAAAATGCATAATGTGACAGAGAATAAAACCGCGATTAAATATGATTTTAATGTCTATGGATATGAAAGCTTTGATAGCCTTAAAGACGAAGTGCAAGAGGTGGAGAAATATTTGCTTATGGATGACATGAAGCTGTTATCTGCAGATAAGCTCTCTGATACATGGTGGAAAATCAGCCGCGATATTGCGCATAACGGTTTTGCTGAGCAGAGCACAGAAAATTTACCAGCGGTAGAAATCACTCTACGCAGTTGGTCAGGATACGGCAAGTTTGCGGGGGCATGCGCCGCCGGCGGATTCGTTTTGGGCGGCGGCTTTGGGCTTATGTTCCTAAGCGGCAGTAATGGAGCTGCGCGGCGTGAAAAGTATCAGGCTAAATTAAACGCGGTTGGCCGCGATGTTATAATGTAAGCATTAAAAAAGGAAGCGAAGATAATGGGTATGAAATCAGGATGGATTAAATTTTCAGGCGGCGTTGATAAAGTCGCGAGTGGTCTGGCTTATGATCCTTTAGGCAAGGTTATGGGGGGGGCTGTGATTGGTGCTATTCTGGGCACATTTATGACTCTCGTTGTTGGCGCCTATAAAGAAGAAGGTGCACAAGATTTTTCAGATAGCGTGGATCAGGATATGCAAATATTTGAAGATGGAACATTGATGCGCTTTCCTGATGTCTGCGGCCTTGATGATAATTATTACCTTATTTCTCAAAAGCCCAAAAATGGCCTAGAAATTAGCCGTGGAAATTATGATTATTCGCATGTATTAACTGCAAAGGAACAGCGGGGAGTGGCAGACGAAATTTCCAGCTGTATGGATGCTATGCGTGGCTGGGCGCGTAAAGGAAATTTTGAGTTTGCCAATGAATTTCGTCATATACCTAATGTCGAATATAGCGAGGCAGGGCTTGTGCAAGATCATGCGAATGCTACAATTCACCTTCATAAGGACATATCTGAAGTCAGTGAAAACGACCGTAAATCTATGCATAATATAATTAAGGCGCTAGATGATTATGTAGAGGATGGCGATAATAGCGGATTATATCACGCAGCATTTAACGCTGCGTCACAATCGTGGAATAACTATAATCGCCATACGAATGACACGGAAGTTTACTATAATGGTGATGAGATTAAAAACGCAGATCAATACGAAAAATATGAGTATAGCAGCGTTGGCTATCTAGACTGGGCTAAAACTGTGGGCGGCGTTGGTTTGCTTGCTTTGTTCATGATGGCAGGCGGTGATACGCGCCGCAGCAATGCATATGAAACGCGCGCCGCGAAACGCAGAGAGCGCCTAAGCGCTATCAAATCACTGTCTGGACGTGACACACCAATTTTATAAAAGATAATTTGCAGGAAACGATATTATGAGCATCAAATCAAAATGGATAAATTTCAAAGGCGGCATGGATTATATGTTTAGCGGCCTCAGTGCGCGCGGCATCAAAGGGGTGATCGAGCCTATTTGGTGGGGCGCGGTCTTTGGAACAGGGATAACCGTTGCGAGCGGGATGATCGGCGAGGCGCAT
Organism: Micavibrio sp. UBA2705; assembly: GCA_002354205.1. Classification (GTDB taxonomy): domain Bacteria; phylum Pseudomonadota; class Alphaproteobacteria; order Micavibrionales; family Micavibrionaceae; genus UBA2705. The sequence goes on from DELD01000013.1 coordinate 4,018, forward strand.
CGTGATGATTTTAGCGATAAGTTTGATTTGCAGACATATGGTGATGGGGCGTTAATCAAACTGCCTGAAGATTGTGATGTCGGCGGCTATGCTTATTTGATTTCAAAAAAGCCAAAAGGCGGGATGGAGTTAAGCAAAGGGTCATCCGCCGCATCTGCCGTTATGCCGATAGATGAGCAGGAAGAAGTGACCGAAGACATTACGAAATGTATGGTTGTGCTTTCTGAGTGGGCGATGGATGGCAACTTCAAATTTGCGGATGAATTTAAAATTGCGACAAATGTTACTTATAGCGAAGCGGGTAATATTTATGACATACATGACCAGACCAACTGGCTGCGTAAAGACATCATTGAAAATGGTAATGATGTGCAGACGCTTAAAGAATTTGTTGAGGCGCATGATGATTATGAAGAAGAAGGCGACAACACGGCTCTTTATGCCGCAGAATTTGGTAAAGCGGCAAGCGCGTGGGTGTCCTATGTGAAGAATAAAAATGGCAATGACCCTTATTTTGATAGCGATGAGAATATTAAAAATGTCGATCAATACGCAAAATATGAATATGACAGCATGACGCTTAACCAGTGGTTTGGGACAATGGGGTCTATGGGCGCTGCGATGATACTGTTTGGCGGTCTATCGCCCATAACCCGCCGCTCTGCTGCTTATGGCGAGCGTAAAGCCGCGCGTGATGAAAAATTAGCGGCGATCAAATTAATGGAAGGACGAGACGGGCCGATTTTATAAGCCGCTTATTTTGTGCCTAACGCGCAATATCGGACCAGTTTTGAATAATATGACGGCGGGAAAGCTGTTCGGTTTCGTGATAGAGATCAAACGGCTTTTCTAGTCTTTGTCCTGCATTGCGGCCTAATGGCGATGTTTTTAAGGTGGCTTCTGAGCCATTCGGTAGGAATGATATTCTGCCTAAGGGTACGCTTAAATTTAACCCGCCGTAAAGATGCGTAGTGCCGCCAAAAACATCTTGGTCTTGCTTGTTGGTCGTGGTGACAAAGCCGTTAAGCGTCGTGCCATTTTTAAAGTTTTGCGCGAGTGAAAACGTACCGCCATATTCTTTAGCCAAGTAGCGCCCCGCTGATATAGCAATTGTCGCATCAGTGTCGGGGATTTCGTAATACGCGTTGATATGCCCTGTGATGGTGTTTGTACCGTCTTCAAAACCGCTTGCGCCCAATGTGAACGGGTTACGTTTAATGACATCAAAAATTTCTGCGCCAATCGCCCATGTTTTATCAAAAGGGCGGTAGAGTATTTCCCCGCCGCCGCCGAAATACATTTCTTCTAAATAGCCTGCGCTCATCGCGAAATGGAGGTTGTTGAACAATGTCCCGTTATAAACAGCGGCAGCTTGGTCGTAACCGAATCTGTTGGCGGCGAAGTCTTCGACATTGCCGCGTACGTTCTTTGCATCGGATAATCTTAGATATTTTAAGCCTTCTAAATTGTTAAATAAATTCAGCCGCCCACGATTGATGGAAAGGAAATTGCGCCCAATCGGAATGCGGCGGGAGATAAGCAGCGCATTGCGTGTCAGCGTGCCATTGTCTTCTTCGTTCAGGCTGACATGGTTTTCCAAGGTAAAGCCCCAGAATTTCGCAGTTTGGCTTTTATATGCGCGGCTTGGTTTGGCGGGCTTAAAATGTTGCTTTGAAATTTGCGCGTTTTGCCAAATCTCTTCGGCGCTGCCAATATGCTCGGCAGATGCATTATGCAGGTCACGAGCGAGAATTTTAACTTTGGGCCCGCGTAATCCGTAACGCATAGGGCGCGCCTCAACAGCGTTTAATTGAGCGTAGCTTGTACCGATAATATCTTGGCTCGCTTGGCCTATGATATAAGGGAGCGTTTCATGCTGTCCTGCGGTTTCAATTTGGATAGCTTTTTCATGATTGTCGTATTCTGTAGCTGAGATAAAGGCATCAGCATCATCTTCAGGCAATATATTGCGTTCGGTACTGCCGGTTATTTTATGCCAGATACGGTTGGGAATGGTGCGATCTGTATAACGTTTAGCGCGCGCAGTTTTTGCTTGTTGTATCGGCGTGCTTAAATGAATCTGCCCCATAATTTTCTCGCTGCCGCTCAGGCCAATGCTGAAACTCGCCCAGTCGGCCGGTGCATATGATGCGCCGAGCGCGTATGGTGCGGGGCTGTTAAAGCCATCTATGGCAGCTTTTTCTGCGCGGTAACGGTCAGCACCATAATCGGCGCTAAAACTAAGGCCGCGCAGGGGGCTTTGCCATGTGATGCTGCCGAAAAAACCGATGCTTTCGCCTGTGAACCAATCATCAGGGCTGTTGGCATCTTCGCCATCAAGGGCGCGGCCTTGGTCAAAATGATTACCCAGAATACTTAACGGATTGTCAAAATGCGCGGCGCTGCCAAAACGCCCCCAACCGAGCCCTGTTGTCAGGTCAAAATTGCCAAGGCGCTTGGTCGCGGCGATATATTCACCTGCCATGCGCTTATGTCCGACAGCGGAGCTTAGCCCGATTGATATTTCAGGGCGGTGGCTGGTTTCTTGCGCAAGGCGGAGCTTGAGGTCGAGTCCAGGGAAAAGGCGGTGCGCATCATCCTTGGCGCTGGATATTTCTGCGCTTTGGCGCATTTGTACGTGCAGCCCATCTAAAAGCTGTGCCCCAAGGCCAAAATGGACGTAAGGGTCTAAGGTACCGATATGGGCGCTGAGCGTGCCTGTTTTAAAATGCCGTGCATTGGGGGTGGTGAGTGTCCCTGCTTGACCGTAAATAGATTTTAGCGCAATGGTTTTAAAAGCCGCAATGCGCACAGAATCATCCACAGCAATGGCAGGCGCTGCGAGGGATAAAGATGTTGTTAGTGATAAAAGCGTTAGAAATAAACGCTGAGAGTTTCGTGTACGCATAAAGACAGATATACCTTTATTTTCGACACTATTTTATACGGATATGGCGGGGGGGGGGGGGG
>DELD01000013.1:7283-7500 GCA_002354205.1 Micavibrio sp. UBA2705
ATATGGCGGGCGCGCCAATATGCGCGGCTTTGCATTCATCATTTGCCCAGATGTTTTTGTGAGAAACGGCGGGAAAATGTAAAATTAGGGAGGTTTTTTATAATAAACGAGATTGTGTGGATCTCGCTTATGCCTCCCTAATCCAATTTTAGTTTACGTAACTATTATATCATTATATATTGCGACCTATCAACTATATAAATATTTTTTGGTGCTT
>DELD01000013.1:7794-8060 GCA_002354205.1 Micavibrio sp. UBA2705
CTATATAAATATTTTTTGGTGCTTTTCTGAGCAAAGCCTATGGGGGATGGTGTATTTTTATGCTAAGATAGCCGCGCTATGAAAGATGATATTTACGATATTGCCATTATTGGCGGCGGCATTAACGGCATGGGCATCGCCCGTGACGCGGCGGGGCGTGGCCTTTCTGTACTATTGTTAGAAAAGTCAGATTTTGCATCGGCTACCTCGTCAGCCTCGACCAAATTGATACATGGCGGGCTGCGTTATTTGGAATATTACGAATT
>DELD01000013.1:8376-9310 GCA_002354205.1 Micavibrio sp. UBA2705
GGTCTTGTCCGCGCGGCGTTAAAAGAACGCGAAGTGCTGCTTGATATGGCGCCACATATTATTTGGCCTTTAGAATTTATTTTGCCCCATAGCCGCGATATGCGCCCAGCTTGGCTTATTCGCCTTGGTTTGTTTTTGTATGACCATTTGGGCGGGCGCAAAAAACTGCCTGCATCTAAAATGGTTAAGCTGAACGCCGATAAAATAAAGCCGCGCTATCGCAAAGGGTTTTCTTATGCAGATTGCTGGGTTGATGATGCGCGCATGGTGATTTTAAACGCAATTGACGCGCGTGAACATGGGGCGGATATTTATAACTATACACCATGCGAAGGCGCGACATGCGAAGATGGCTTGTGGCACTTAACGGCAGGCGGCGCGCTACGTGATAAAACGCTTAAGGCGCGTCAGCTTGTCAATGCGGCGGGGCCTTGGGTGCGTGAATTTTTAGATGGTAATGATCTGGCAGAAGCCAAGACGCATAAAATACGCCTTGTTAAAGGCTCTCACATTATTACTAAGCGTTTGTTTGATGGCGATGAATGTTACATTTTACAGCAAGCAGACGGGCGCATCGTCTTTATTATTCCTTATGAGGATGAATTTAGCCTTATTGGTACAACCGATGTAGAATATCAAGGTGACCCTGCGGCTGTCACCATTGAGGATAGCGAGGTTGATTATCTGTGCAGGGCTGTAAACTTATATATTAATGCTGAAATATCACCAAAAGACGTAGTGGCAAGCTATAGCGGCGTGCGCCCGTTACTCGATAGCGGTGAAGATAACGCATCTGCCGTGACTCGTGATTATGTGTTAGAGCGCAGCGATGCTGCAGGCGCGCCGTTACTGTCGATTTTTGGCGGTAAGATAACAACCTATCGGGCATTGGCAGAAAAGGCGCTCTCAGGCTTAACTGCGCGCGCGCCATGGA
>DELD01000064.1 GCA_002354205.1 Micavibrio sp. UBA2705
AAAGACAAATCAGTACTGGTCAGCGGGCTGAGCATCGCCAACCCAGAGGGCTTTAAAAAGCCACACGCAATGAAAGTAGAATCAATCAATATCGCGATGACTTCATTTGCCAAGGAACTCTTAGTATTTAAAGATGTTAGCGTTAAAGGCACCGAGCTGTTTTTAGAGGTTACGCAGAACGGCACAAATTTAAGCGCGCTGAAAAAGAACATCGATAGCGGCAAAAAAGCGCCAAAGAAGGAAGAAGAGACACATGGCAGTAAGGCCCCTGCCCCTAAAGTGGTTCTCAAGCATTTCTTACTCGCTAATGCACAGCTTCACCCCTCACAAACGCTGATTAGCGGTAAAGAGTTAAAAGACGTTACCGTGCCTGACATAGAGCTCACCGGCATTGGCGAAAGACAAAACGGCGTGCTTGCCCGTGAAGCGATTGGCCAAATTTGGGATGCTATTTCAAAATCAGCCATTCGCGCTTCTGCCAAAGCAGGCTTATTAGACGGCATGTCAGCGGATAGCCTGAAAGACCTGACCGGAACAATGGGCTTACCGTCAAATCTTGGCGGCGATGCATCACAGACGCTTGATAAAGCCAAAGACAGCCTGAAAAACATGTTCGGCCAATAAGAAACACAAAACACGCAGCGAAACAAAAGCGATTTAAATATGAAACTCTACATCCCCGAGACGGTAAAAACATATGGTTTAATCGCCGTAATTATTATTTGCTCCTTTTGGTTTGCTGCGCGTTTTATTGAACCCACACCGCCCAAAGAAATGACTATCGCGGCAGGGGCGGTTGGCGGCGATTATTACCGCTACGCCACGCAGTACAAAGAAGCACTCGCCGCGCAAGGCATGACGCTCCATATTTTAGAGACCGCAGGCTCAATGGAAAATATCGACCTGCTTAAAGATGGCAAAGCAGACCTTGCATTCATCCAAAGCGGCCTTGCGAGCGAAGAAAACGCCGCTTATATCGAAGCGCTTGGCGGATTATATTTTGAGCCTATCTGGGTCTTTATGCGCAATGAGATTGGCAGCGGCAAAGACCTGCAAAAGCTAAAAAATGCGCGCATCGCGATTGGCGCAGCGGGCAGCGGCACGAATGAAAGCGCACGCCAGTTGATCACATTAAACAAAATGGACAAAACGACGACATTACTTGAAATATCTGGCGAGGAAGCGGTAAGCGCGTTGAAATCAGGCAAGGTACAAGCCGCGATATTTGTTGCAAAACCGAGCGCTGAGATCATCCAAAAGCTGATGCGTGATAAAACATTGCACTTACTGTCGTTCCAACGCGCAAATGGCTATACCAGTACATATCCGTTCTTATCAAAAGTCACATTGAGCGAAGGTGTGATTGACATGGCGGAGAATATCCCCGCGCAGGACATCGCCTTACTCAGCCCCATCGCGCAGCTTACAGCCCATAAAGATTTCCACGGCGCATTAAAAACATTGCTGGTCAGCACCAGTATGGATATTCATAAAGACCCAACATTACTATCAAAAAAAGGCCGCTTCCCCACACTTGATTACGTTGACATGCCTGTTGCCAGTGAGGCCGCGCGTTATTTCAAATACGGCCCGAATTTCTTGCAGCGCTTCTTACCGTTCTGGCTTGCTGATATGATTAGCCGTATGGTTGTGATGCTTATTCCGTTGCTCGGTGTCATGCTCCCCCTCATCAAGCTCGCCTCACCGACTTACCGCTGGCGTACGCGCTCTAAAATCTACAAATGGTATAAAAGCCTTAAAAAGATGGAAGAAAAGGCCACCACAGGCGATACAGATATCGCCGAAGCGTTAGCATCGCTTTCAAAAATTGACAAAGAAGTGAAAAAGACCATTGTGCCACTCTCATATGCTGATGAGCTGTATAATCTGCGCCTGCATATTCAGATGATTAAAGACCATTTAAAGCGCCTAAAATAATGGATATGTCTCGCAGCACATATCATGATGAAAACGTCGCCGATGTGAATTTCGCTGACGCGCGCTTTACCTATAAAGAGTTCTCAGGCTGCTGCTTTGATGATTGTGATTTCACGGCTGCTGATTTTTCAACGGCGCGCTTTAGTGAATGTGTATTTCACAACTGCAATTTATCCAACATCAAAACCGAAGACACCAGCTTTCAAGACGTTACTTTCAAAGAATGCAAGCTCGCGGGTATCAGCTTTGCTGCAATTAATAGCTTTATGATTGAGCTCAGTTTTGAAGAGTGCAAAATGCTCGCCTGCGACTTCACCGACCTCAACCTTAAAAGCACAGCATTTAGGAGCAGCGCAGTGCATGAGTGTGATTTTGTGAATACGAACTTATCAGGTGCAAGTTTCGCCAAGGCTGATTTACAAGGGACAAATTTTAGAAATGCGATTTTAGAAAATTGCATCTTCATCGGCGCAACCCGTTATCATATTGACCCAACACAAAACAGAATGAAACGCGCCAAATTCTCATCTCCCGAAGCACTCAGTCTGTTATCGTCATTTCAAATTGAGATTGATTAAACGCGCAGCTATGAAATAAGGCATTTTTGCAATGCATCTTTATTGCGGATTTTCTTCTGTGCGCCGCCTTTTTCTTGCAAATAGACTTCACCGCTTTCATTAATCGTGATTGTACAGCCATTTGGCAACACCACAGCATGATCATTAAACCCTTGTTTTATTGTCGTGACTTTACCGTCAGTTTTCACCTTAGCAGAAGACGTGTATGAACCGCCAAAGTCACCACAGCCGCCCCACATCTCATCTTGACAAAACTGCGTTTCAGTCCCGTGATTATAATCTAATATCAGCATGACTTTAATGTCCTTATTTAACCAATAATTTTTGTAAGCTATCTTTATTGCGGATTTTTTTGGCCTGACCGCCATCTTCACGCATATAAACTTCGCCACTTTCCTTGACCTCGATAACGCAGCCATTAGGCAATTTCAAGCTATGGCTGTTAAAACCATCTTTACATGTCGTTTCATTGCCTGATGTCTGCACCTTACTCTGCTCCGCCGAAGGTCTATGGCGACGGCTACCGCCGGAGTAGAAAGTGCAAAGCCCATCATCAAACATAATTTCATGACATGCACGCATCATATTGCTTTGATTGTAATCGAGGATATGCATAATCTTGCCCTTAACTTATTAAATGCTGCTGCACCTTATCCTTATGACGTAGCTTCTTCGGCGCTGCACCCTTTTCTTCTACGCTAATTGCGCCATCCTCCGATAAACGGACCTTAACGCCATTGGGAAGCACGACTGAATGTTGGTTAAACCCAGCGGATAAAACCGTTTCCTGCCCCTTTACCCGCGCTTTATTTGGCGACTTTACTTGAGGCATTGGCGTTGGAGCAGAAGAAAAGCCCAGCCCTCCACCATCATCAGACGTTTTTAAGGCTTCGAATGTTTCTATACTGTGGTTATAGTCTAATATCCGCATTATTCTACCCCCCTATTTTACCCCCCTATTTTACCAATAAATTTTGCACGCAATCTTTATGGCGCAACTTTTTCGGCGCTGCGCCGCTTTCTTGTAAAGATATTTCACCGTCTTCTTGCACCTTAATAATGCAGCCATTAGGCAGCTCTATACTATGCGTATTAAAGCCTGCTTTTAAGCTCGTCTTCTCCGCGCTGCTTTGTACGAAGCTCTGTTCACGCTCGCCCTTTTGTGCACGTGCCCTTACATCATCCACACGGCCTGCGCACCCCACGCTTGTGCCATAACGCGCCCCCAAAGCGCTTGAAAGACTGATTCTATCTTGCTCAGGGTCACCAGGCATCATCTGTACCATCGCTGTGTTTATTTTCTCGTTATAATCCAATATTTGCATAGCGCTCTCCCACTTTTTTTATTTTCCGTATTTACAAATAAAGCACGAATAAAATTATGTCAATATAATTGTGGTTTTAAACAAAATATACCACCACAGCTATAGATAAGAGTTTTTACTTGAAATTTTGACGCGCGCTATGTATACATCGCGCATAACATATTCACCCAATTAATGAGAGTGCAAGATAATGACTTTAGAGAGAACTTTTTCAATCATCAAACCTGATGCAACAAAGCGTAACCTTACAGGTGCAATCAACAAAGTATTCGAAGATAACGGCCTTCGCATCGTGGCACAGCGCCGCATTCAAATGTCAGAAGACCAAGCTAAAAAATTCTATGAAGTACACGCTGAGCGTCCATTTTACGGCGAATTAGTTGAGTTCATGACATCAGAGCCAGTTGTTGTTCAAGTTCTTGAAGCTGAAAACGCAGTGGCAAAACACCGCGAAGTTATGGGCGCAACAAACCCAGAAGAAGCAGCAGATGGCACAGTACGTAAACTTTACGCCCTTTCAATCGGTGAAAACTCAGTCCACGGTTCAGATTCGCTAGAAAACGCAAATCTTGAAATCGCACAGTTCTTTAAAGACGAAGAGATTGTTGGCTAATAGCGAAACATAAAGAAATACAAAAGCCCGCTTCATACACGAAGCGGGCTTTTTCTTTACGTGATTTACCTGTAATTAAATCAGTTGATATATATGCTCAACAGTAAGCGCACGTATCATGTATGATAAAATTTATCTCAAGCAATGCGTGATGGAACTCTACTTCGCCTTCTGTAAAACCCAAATATTTTCGCAAGGGAAATGCTGCGCCCATTCAAGCGGTGCGAAATCAAAACTGCTCTCCGCATCTTCGGGCGGTTGCAATTCGATTAAATCAATAATATTAAACCCTGCTTCACGAAAGTGACGCACCCACTCGCCGTAACTATACTGGAAATAAACCAGCTTATCTTCAACAAAGCGATCAAGATCAAAATAGCTTTTACACAGCGTATTACTGACGCTCCCCGCTTTATCGTCATAACAAATTTCATGTAAAGGGGACTGCATGTTAAATACAAATAGGCCGTTTTTCTTTAACACGCGATGCACTTCGGCGAGTGTCGGTGCGGTCGGCGCATAAGTCATCGCGCCATGGTCACAAAACACCAGATCAAAGCTGCGCTTTTTCGCGGGAATTTTATCGGCGCTTGCGTGCAGTAGCGGGAAATCATGCCCTGCCTCTGCCATTAAACGCGCTGCATGTTCTAACTGCTTCTCGGAATTATCGAGTGCGGTGGCATAGCCGCCCATCTCAGCAATCGCAATGCTGAGTTGCGCCGCGCCACAGCCAAGTTCTAACACCTGCTTGCCGCGCACATCCCCTAGCGCATTGATATCACTCTCGGGCAGCGACCACACGCCCCAGACAAAATCTTTACGATTAAGCTGCTGCGCGTGTTTGCCCTGATATTCATCAGAAAAACTGTCCCAGAATTTACGATTTGTTGCCGCGTCTTTTGATAATTTCATCTCTCACTCACGCGGCAACATATCCGCGCCCTTATATATGTAGTGGGCGGCCATCCACGGCGAGCGCCGCTTCTTTCACCACCTCTTCCAATGTCGGGTGGGCATGACATGTACGTGCAATATCTTCGGCTGAGCCTGCAAATTCCATTGCCACAACAATCTCAGATATTAACGTCCCTGCTTCTGGACCAATAATATGTGCGCCAAGCACGCGGTCAGTGTCTTTATGTGCCAAGATTTTCACAAAGCCATCCGTGCAATTCATCGCGCGCGCGCGGCCATTTGCCATGAACGGGAATTTCCCTGCTTTATATGGGATGCCCTCTTCCTTAAGCTGCTCTTCTGTTTTACCAACAGCCGCAATTTCAGGATGGGTATAAACAACCCCCGGAATAAGATTATAATCAATATGCGGCTTTTGCCCATCAAGCATTTCGGCGAGAACAACGCCTTCATCTTCCGCTTTATGCGCAAGCATTGGCCCTGCAATTACATCCCCAATCGCATAAATGCCTTTAACACTGCTTTGGAAATGCCCGTCAACTTCCACGCGCCCGCGATCATCGGTTTTTACACCGACGCTATCAAGGCCGAGGCTTTCTGTATAAGCTTTACGGCCCACACTCATCAATACGATATCTGCTTTGACTTTCTCAGCTTTACCGCCATCAGCAGGTTCAATAGAGAGTGTCACACCGTCTTTGCCTTTTTTCGCTTCTGTAACTTTGCTTGAAAGACGGAATGTCATGCCTTGCTTTTTGAACAGTTTTAGCGCTTCTTTGCGCACTTCATTATCCATACCCGGTAAAATGCCATCCATAAATTCGACGACTTCGACTTCCGCGCCAAGACGGCGCCATACTGCGCCAAGTTCAAGGCCGATAACGCCGCCGCCAATGACGACCATTTTCTTCGGCACTTTATCAAGCTCAAGCGCGCCTGTTGAGGAAACGATTTGTTTTTCATCAATCTCAATGCCTGGCAGGCTAATCACATCAGAACCTGTTGCAATAACAATATGCTTGGCTTTATACGCCTCTCCGCCAACATCAACGCTATTCGCCGCCGTAATTTCACCTGCACCTTTAAGCCATGTGACTTTGTTCTTTTTAAACAAGAACTCGATGCCTTTCGTGTTGTCACTCACAACATTATCTTTAAAGGCCATCATTTTTTGTAGGTTTAGTTTGACGTTACCTGTGCTAATGCCCATTTCTTCATATTCATGCTTGCTTGCCTCTAACTTCTCAGAAGCCGCCAATAATGCCTTTGAAGGAATACAGCCAATATTCAAACATGTACCGCCCAAAGTATCGCGTTTTTCAACACATGCGACTTTCATTCCCAATTGCGCGGCGCGAATGGCGCAAACATAGCCACCTGGGCCTGATCCTATGACGATGACATCAAATTCTTTATCAGACATTTTTTATCCTTCTGATTCTGTTACATTTAAAAAATTCTATATTATATGTAGCGCCTTTGCAGGGTGAAGACGAGTTTTATTTGAAAAAACAGCCCGCTTTCCACGGGATTTTCACATGATTTCATCCAACTATGAAAATAAACATATTGACGTAATCTCATATATTTGCTTATATGCATCATCTCAAATAAGAACAGGTGACGGCATGAGCAAGGTCATTCAGACACTAACGGCAATAGCTGGGAATAAATCTGGTTCTCCCTTACTGGACGCATTTGAGCGTGAGAATTTAGTCTATTATCCGATTGACGCGACAATTGAGCCTGAAATTAAAATGCTGTGGTCAACACGCATCAAAACAACTAAAAATCAGCTCAAGAAAATATTTAACAGCTATTCCAACGTCACTACGCACGACAAAACACAAGACCATTTCATATATATCCCGCATACTATCGAAGAAAACAATTACGATTTAACAAGTTTTGCGGTTGATACATTTAAACGTGACCCGAAAACGGGCGGCCCCATACCGACAATGCAATTAACCAATGAAGGCTATCAAGCTCGCCTACGTATGGCGATATCACTAGCGTCGCGTGAAGAGCAGCTTTTAGAACAAATTAAAAACTATAATAGCCCCGACCAGCTATCCAAAAACCCGATACAAAAACTCAGCCCCGCCACATGTTTCGGCCCGCCTGAATTTAGTATCAAAACCCTATGGTCTGATGACGATTCTGTATTTAGAAACGAATATGAAGCCAAAGTTGGCTATGCGCCAGATGTCCTCGGCATTTACTTAACGCAAATGAAAAAAGACCTACCTGAAAACCTATACGACCTTTTAAAAGAAATTCGTAAAGATAAAGAAGTCTCTTTGGGCGTGACAGCCGTGTGCATGACTCGCCGCCTTGCTTATTTTGTCGCCCATTATGTTCATGAACATGATGCCTATGCGCTTTATGAATGTACATTAGACCGCAATAAATTCTGCTCACCGAATAAAACATATATTCGCGGTCAAGATTTAGAACAAGAATTCGAAGCGATTTGCGTCTTGCCATCGCGCCGTGATGCACTGCTCACCCCAGAACAGCAAGCACAAGTGCTCGCTACCTCACTCGAGAATTTCGAAGACCATGTCAAAGCAAACATACCAGGCCTTAAACGCAGCCCAGGCAGCAAAATGGAGCGTGCGACCAAAGCTGTTGAGCAATATTATAACCGTAGCCGCAGCCGCCTTCCTGAATATTTTAAAAACGCCGCAAGCCGTAAAGGCGTTGCCCATGTTGATGGTAAGTACGCGATAATGGAGCAGGTATCCCCCCATGAAGCTATGGCTTATATAGGTAGCGGTTACGAAAAACTCGCAAAGCTATTTATAGAAGATCATGACGATAAAGAACAATTTGTTGATAAGAATCTTTTTTCTTCTCCAGCAAAACCTAAGTAACACAAGGAAGCATGTAAAAAAATACGTGATATATGAAAAACAGACTTCTTTTAAGCTGTTGAACTAAAAAGAAAGCACAAGAAAAGCAATTATATTTAGTTTTCATAATATTATTGTTGACTCTTACACAGAATCTGTATATCAATAGTCAGTAATATATTTCGTTGGCAGCACAATTTAAGTATTTGGTAGGGAAAATATGAGCGTTGTATTGAAGAAACTAATAGAAGAAGCAAAAGCACTTGATGGCACGACCATGCCCAAGGACGCTTTGAAGTCCGCATTCCAACGCTCGGCACATGCCAGCTATGGCCTGCCAGATGATTATGAGAATGAGCTAAAATTCTGCTCCTCCAAGTCAGTCAGCGAGATTCAAAAAGAGATTCAAACATTGTTTTCTACCACAAGCCGTCACGATTCATCGTCTGACGGTTTTTTTGTGCTCAAAAAGACAGCTGAAGAAAATGCATATTATCTGACAAGCATTCAAGTCGACAGCGTTACAAAAGATGATGACGGTAATATTATTGATTCAAACGCCATTCAAAAAGCAGATCACCAAATGCGTGTCCGCTTAGCATTCCACCCCAATGTCGTCGAAGATAAAGCGAATAAAGAAAATCAAAACGCCCGTAAGTTTAAAACCAATAATGTTATGTCCAGCTTTGGCGCATCACAAATATATGGTTACCCTGAAGTGTCCGTAAAGACTCTTCTTTCAACAAGCGAGAATCAAGAACGCGGCGAATTTGAAGTTTTCCTTAAAGATGATGATTATGCAGGCACGATCCTTAAAGAAAAAGGCCACGCCCTTGCCCCATCATTCAAAAAGAAATTAGAGCAGCTTGATAACGACACCAATACAGAACTTTGCGCAGAGGCCATTTGCATGACCCGCCGCATGATGTTCTATGGCGTACATTATGTTGCTGAGCACAACGCCTATGTTGGTTATGAGTGCACAATTGATAACAACCAATTCGCAGATGTTGAAATGCGCACATCAAAAGCATATTCAGACCGCGAAATGGAGTTTGAAGCCCATTACATTTTCCCAGCTGATGGCCGCGCGCTATCTGAGCAAGAACAAAAAGAAATCCTCGACGCATCAACAGACGCGCTCAATAAACATATCGAGGATAACACAACATCCTTCAAACCAAGTTGGGGCAGCAAAATGGAACGCGCATCAGCCGCCGCCCGCAAAATGCGCACAGCTTTGAACAAAAAATTCAACGCCGTAAATGACAACAACGGGCAAGTACCTGACATCCACCCATGTTTAGAGCTGCAAAGACACCCAGGTGAGCTCTTACAAAATAACATTGGCGGCTTATACAACATGTCTTTAAAAATCGAATCTCCTGTTTGCGATAGCAACAGCGCGGATTGGATCAAACAAAGACGTATTAGAGCTGAATTTGTTGAGCCACAAAGCAAACAAGCTTAGTATATAATCACCATGAAAATTTTAGCACTTGGAAATGCTGTTATTGATGTAACAGCAAATATTGAAGATAACTTTCTTGATACACATAATATCGAGAAAGGATTATGCTATGAAGCACATATCGACCAAGTCCCTGCTTATCTGGAAAAGCTTAAAAACCTTGGCGTTGAAGTATCATATAGCGCGGGGGGAAGCGCCGCAAACACTATGGTCTGCATCGCCGCCCTTGGCGGAAAATCATCTTTTAGCGGCTTTATCAGCGCCGATAAAGATGGCGCTTTCTTCAAAGACAGCCTCGCCCTTTATGATGTTGATACGAATGACATGATTATCCGCCCTGACGACGAAACAGGAAAAATCTTCATCCTTGTTACACCAGACTGTCAGCGCAGCTTCATGTCATTTCATGGCGCATCGGCAACAGCAAAGCCCGAAAAAGCGCATGAGGAAATGATCCGCGCCAATGATGCACTCTACATTGAAGGATTCTCGCTTTATTCGCCGCGTGGTTATGACATGTTCAAAGCCGCCGCAGACATTGCACGCGACGAAGGCAAATTAATCATCTTCAACCCATGTGATGCCAATGTCGTCGCAGAAAAAGCAGATAGCGTTGATGATTTAATGCAGCGCGCTGATATCATCATAGCCAACCGCCTCGAGGCGCTCGCCATGACGCATACCAAAACATTAGATGACGCATTAACCGCCCTTGGCAAAATGAATAAAAAATGCGTTGTCATTACCGATAGTGCGAATGGCGCATATATTATCGAAGGCGGCGCTTTAACCCATAGCCCCATAAAACGTAACCCCGCCAAAATCGTTAACGATAATGGCGCTGGCGATAATTTTGCGGGCGGTTTTTTGTTTGGCTATTTACAGCAAGGACTAAAGGCTAGCGAAGCTGCGCAAATCGGGCATTTATGCGCCGGTTATATTTTGGAACAAAGCGCCTCACGCCCTGCGCAAAAAGACGACTTGAAAAAGCTGCTTTCCGCGTTATAATCACATCCCGTTAACCAACAGAATATTTGTCACTATGCATGATGACTTATTGCCAATCGCTGCGATGGAACGCGCAGTTGATATTGTCCTTAGCTCCCCTCACCCGACCAGCAAAGTCTCGGCGGCCTTATTCGGGCGTGACCTCAATGGTGATGATTATATTATCGCGCGCACCAATCGCTGGCCGGAGCGTATTGAACAATGCTTTACCCAAGATGAACGCATCGGCAATAGCAGCGGCACAATCCATGCCGAAACAGCTTGCATCCTTGCTGCGCCCTACACCAAGGACGCATCAATTTGCGTAACCGATCCGTTTTGCCCGAACTGCGCCAAGAACATTGTTGAAGCAGGTATCAAGGCCGTTTATATCGACCATAAAGGCTTTATCAAGGATTTCGCGGCGCGGCGTGGGCACGACTTTGAAAACATGTCATTAAAAATCGTTGAGCGCGCAGGCATAGCCATTTTTGAAGTCATCCGTAAAGACAAAATCATACAGCCGATACAAATCCCAAAAGAAGGTTATCGCCCCAAAAGTGATAATCCACCAACCATTAAACCATTAGAACAATCCCCTTCAATGGCGCTGTTCTTAAACGAAGTTAACGCCGCCAAAAACATCTATGATGCGGATACCCCATTTTGCGTTGCCCTTTCCGAAGACCGCCACGGCGCATTATACAGCATTACGTTAAGCGCCCATTTGTCGCGTGGTATTAAAGGCAGTGAGCCTGAAGCCCCCGCCCATCAATTAGAACAAAAATACAATTACACCATCCCACCGCTGAATCGTTTGATGATTGGCGCGCATAAATATGGTCATCGCGTACTGGATGATTACATTTATTTATCGCACATCCCATCAGGACGAGAACTTATCAATTTAATGGGGGAAGAGGGGCAGCAAACACTGTATTTTGACAAAAGCAAAAACATGACAAAATATTCATCGCCGAAAGCTCTAATGCAGCTCACCCAAGCAGGCCTTGTAAAAGCAGAATATATCTAAACCAAGGAATATTTTAAGAAGGCACGTTTTTGCACGGAATAAGGCTACGGCCTTTTTGCTCTTTTTTAATCGCATCGCTTAACGCTTCGCTATCTGCACCATCATCCTTTACCGCTTTTTGAAAAGACGGGCATGAAGACTGGCCAAAATTCTGACAGTTTTTGCAGCCCTCATCAGCATTGTCGACAATATCTTTTGCACGCGTTTTTATGTCTTTATTTTTACCCATGATGCATTGCTCCCTCTATGCGTTATTTAATGTAGAAATGGCGTTAATGTCGCGCTCCGCGTACAAAACACAGATTCGCCTGCAGTTTTATTTTCTTTATCTTTTTGCCCCTGTGCGCGGCATTGATTCAGCGCTTGCGCACGCATACGAAGTTCATTGCGTATCTCTGTTTGCAAAGAAGCCAACATGTAACTAAACAAATCAGCATCTTCATCGCCAATTTCGCCAGCGAGTTCATCGACCCATTCTTCGAGCAAGGATAGCGTTTCTTTAAAATCGTCAGCATCTATATCGGCGTCAATAAAGCTGTGTGCCATATCACCCATCTGCGCGAAATAACACTCATATGCCCAGTCCTGCGCTTGATCGAGGGCTTTTAATATCTTTTCATCACCCTCTTCTATGTCATCCAAGCTCTTCATTTGGTCTAGTTGATCCTGCAACAACCCGATAACATCCCCTACAGGGCCTGCTTCATCACCGGGAAGACCATGCTCAACAATCAACTCTTCTAAACTATCTGTATAGAAAACTGGCATAATTTCACACAACACCGATATAACATTTTGCGTTAATGGCAACGTCATGTCTTCATTTTCACCAATAGCCATTTGTATAAATATCGCATCTTCTGCAGCATTTTGCACTTCAGCTTCCAAAACCGCCATCGGGTCTTCATTTTCTTCATATTTACGTTCGAGATCTACAGCAAGATGCGGGTAGAGCATTGCCATATATTCAATGGTCGGCATGTAAGCTTCTGCGCGCTCATAGTCATTCTTAGCCAGCATTTCATCGCTTTGCCCCATCAAACCATTAAAAATAATTGAAATCGATTGCGCATCATCCCCCACAGCGTCGAGCACTGTCTCAATATAATGTTCCGAAACGCCCGCATAATAGGCAACCACCGTATCCGCCAAGTCATCTATTGCGCCCATAAGCTGCGCGTTCAGCAAGCCACGCGCCCTCATATCCAAACGATACTCGTTGATACAATCCAAAACTGTATTGTCGCTTACCGCAAATTTGCCAGTAATTTCACAATCAGGGTGAATAATAGGGTTTTTCGCACAAAGCCCCGCGATTTCATCATAACTCGGTATCGCTGTAAACTCGATTAACTCGCCTGCGCTATCCATTATAACCATAGGGTGCTGCGCGATAATGTCATTTATTTTGCTGTAATCCATTCCACTCACCTTAAATCTAACTTATATGTTTTCAATGTCTCTTTAACGAAGATGTCTAACTGTTTCGCTTTATAACAATCTTGGAATGCGTTTTCACTATGCCCCACTTTAAACGCTGCTCTCTGGCTTTTTAATGCATCTAAACAGACAAGCCATTCATCCTTAAGCAACGAAGCGCTTCCCTCTTCTAACGCATTTTCAAGGCGAATTTCAAGCTGCGCGGCACGGCGGAACACATCACGGCGATAGCTTTCCGTTTTATCGCTCGCCCAGTCATTAAACAAAGATAATACGCCCTGAGGCTTGTCTGGCTCATGCTCACCACGCTGATCTTTACGGCGCTGATCTTCATTTCTATAAATTTTTTGAGGCTGTAATCCGCCCATTTTATCCACCCTATATGCTGCTTTTTATCGTTCTTTTTTAATGCAATACAAGGAGTTTACATAAGTTAAGCGGCGCTTTCAAGTAAAAAAATTAACAAAAAGTTAATCCAAATCGCCCCGTCATGCGTATGAAGTTATGTGAGAGCGATAAATGTCCACTATTTTCGGAATTTATTTACCTCTTACATATTGCATTTACTAGACTGATGGCTATTATATACGCAATCGAGTATATGAACAGTCCCACGATAGTAATAGGGAATAGATGATGGTGCCTATGGTAGGGCCATTAACGATATTCGCCACTAACTGAAAGGTATTAAAATGAGCAAAGTCATTGGTATTGACCTTGGTACAACCAACTCTTGTGTAGCCGTAATGGATGGTAAAGATCCACGGGTAATTGAAAACTCTGAAGGCACACGTACCACCCCCTCAATGGTAGCAATCACCAAAGATGGGGAACAACTCGTCGGGCAGCCTGCAAAACGTCAGGCCGTGACAAACCCAGAAAACACACTCTATGCAGTAAAACGTCTTATTGGCCGTCGTTATGACGATGCCGCCGTTCAAGATATGATGGACAAAGCGCCATTCAAAATCATTGAAGGCGAAAATGGCGATGCATGGGTCGAAGTCGATGGCGAAAAATACGCCCCCGCACAAATTGCTGCGATGATTTTGACAAAAATGAAAGAAACAGCAGAAAGCTTCCTTGGCGCAGACGTCACAGAAGCCGTTATCACTGTTCCTGCTTACTTTAACGATGCACAGCGTCAAGCAACCAAAGATGCAGGCCGCATTGCTGGCCTAGATGTTCTGCGTATCATCAACGAGCCAACAGCCGCGGCATTATCATATGGCCTCGACAAGGAAGAAAGCGGCGTTATCGCAGTTTATGACCTTGGTGGCGGTACATTTGATATTTCAATTCTTGAAATTGGCGATGGCGTATTCGAAGTTAAATCAACCAATGGTGACACATTCCTTGGTGGTGAAGACTTTGACCTACGCATCATCGACTTCTTGGCTGAAGAGTTCAAAAAGGAACAAGGTATTGATCTAAAAAAAGACAATCTTGCCCTACAGCGCCTAAAAGAAGCCGCTGAAAAAGCAAAGATCGAACTTTCAAGTGCGCAGTCAACTGATGTGAACTTACCGTTCATTACTGCAGATGCTTCAGGACCGAAACACCTGAACATCAAGCTCACACGCGCAAAATTAGAATCGCTTGTTGATGATTTAATCAAACGTTCTATCGAACCGTTAAAAGCAGCTCTGAAAGATGCTGGCTATAAGCCGTCTGACATTGACGAAGTTGTTATGGTTGGTGGTATGACACGTATGCCAAAAGTCATTAGCGCTGTTAAAGACTTCTTTGGCAAAGAGCCACATAAAGGCGTTAACCCTGATGAGGTTGTTGCCAATGGTGCGGCAATTCAAGGCGGCGTATTGCAAGGTGATGTGAAAGACGTTCTTCTTCTTGATGTAACGCCACTTTCACTCGGCATTGAAACTTTAGGCGGCGTGTTCACACGTTTGATTGACCGTAACACGACAATCCCGACTAAAAAATCACAAACTTTCTCTACCGCAGAAGACAACCAAAGCGCTGTGACTATTCGCGTTTTCCAAGGCGAACGTGAAATGGCGGCTGACAATAAAATGCTTGGTCAATTTGACCTTGTCGGCATCCCACCAGCGCCGCGCGGCGTTCCACAGGTCGAAGTCACATTCGACATTGATGCGAACGGTATCGTACAGGTTTCTGCAAAAGACAAAGCGACCAATAAAGAACAGCAAATTCGTATCCAAGCATCTGGCGGCCTGTCAGATGATGATATCGACCAAATGGTTCAGGACGCGGAAAGCAACGCCGAAAAAGATAAAGCCAAGCGTGAAGAAGTTGAAGCACGCAACAGCGCAGAATCACTCATCCATGCCACTGAAAACAGCATAGAAGAGCTTGGCGGTAAAATTGGCGATGAAGATAAAGCTGGCGCAGAAGACGCTATTAAAGAGCTTAAAGCGGCTCTTGAAGGTGAAGACGCAGCAGAAATCAAAGCTAAAACGGACGCTTTACAGCAAGCATCAATGAAAATTGGTGAAGCAATGTATCGCGCATCACAAGAAGAAGGCGCTGCAGAATCTGAAAGCGCATCAACTGAAAGTGGCAAGGCCGAAGAAGGCGACGACCTTTCAAATGATGATGACGTTCTTGATGCAGACTTCACTGTTGATGACGAAGATAAAAAGTAGTCCAACCTGATTAAAGAGAGCTTTGGCCAATTCCGTTAAGTGTTTTGGCCAAAGCTTATTTTTAATCCGATACATATTGAGCATAGACCATGTCTGAAAAAGACCTATATGAAATTCTTGGTGTTGACCGTAATGCTGATGCCGATACGATTAAAAAATCTTATCGTAAGCTCGCGTTAAAATACCACCCTGATCAAAACAAAGACAACCCAGAAGCAGAAGCGAAATTCAAAGAAATCTCACATGCTTATGACATCTTAAAAGACACGCAAAAGAAACAAATGTACGACCAGTTTGGTGAACGTGCATTCCAAAATGGCGGCGGCGCAGGCGCTGGTGGCCCTGGCGGCTTTGGCGGCTTCCAAGGCGGCGGCGGTTTCGGCGATATATTTGAAGAAATGTTTGGCGACTTTATGGGCGGCGGCGGTCGCGCGCAGCAAGGGCGCAGCTCTGCAATGCGTGGATCTGATGTTCAGTTTTCAATGGATGTAAGTCTTGAAGATGCGTTTAGCGGCAAAGAAGCCAATATCCGCGTGCCTACGGTAGAAAGCTGTGAAGGCTGTAGCGGCACTGGCGCAGAAGATGGCAGCGGCACTGAAAACTGTAGCACATGCGCAGGCCAAGGCCGCGTGCGTGCACAGCAAGGATTCTTTACCATAGAACGCGCCTGCCCCACATGTAATGGCGCAGGACAAATTATTCGCAACCCTTGCCGCAAATGTAGTGGTCAAGGCCGCCTTAAAGGCAGCAAAAAGTTGAAAGTCAACATTCCCGCCGGCATTGATGATGGACGAAGAATCCGCATTAGCGGCGAAGGCGAAGCCGGCGTTCGCGGCGGCCCTGCTGGTGATTTATATATCCTAATCAGCGTCAAACCACATAATATGTTTAAACGCGCAGACAGTAATTTACATTGTCATGTACCGATTGCCTTTACATCCGCTGCGCTTGGCGGTGAGGTTGAAGTACCGACCATTGACGGCAAAACCGCGCAGGTTAAAATTCCTGCGGGTACACAAAGTGGTCAACAATTCCGCCTCAAAGGCAAAGGTATGCCTGTGCTGAAAAGCGGCGCCAAAGGTGATATGTTCGTTGAAATTTTCGTTGAAACGCCAGTGAATTTATCTAAAAAGCAAACACAGCTTTTAAAGCAATTCGCCGATGAAGGCCCGAAAAAAGGCAGCCCATCAAACAGTCCAGAATCTGAAGGTTTTTTCAGTAAAGTCAAAGATATGTGGTCTGATTTGAAAGATTAGCAGCTCAGGCAGTTAGATAAATATTGAAAAAAGCACGCCCCCTATAGCGTGCTTTTTTAATGACTAAAATTTAATGCTTGCCTGCAAAGTAATCAGCTCTGGGTTTACTTTGTCTTTAATCGCAAGCTCTGGCAAGTAACCAAGCTTCACTGAATATTTATCGGCATATTCTCCGCGCAAATAAACCTGCCCCGCTGGCGTCGCTTTATAGCCAGAAATATGATCGTAACCCGTGATCGCACCAACCATCATCCCCGTTGATAATGTCCAATCCTTATGCAGCTTATAGGCAAGTTCGCCCTGCGCCGATGCATAAAAGCTGTCTTTACTGTAGGAGTTTTTATAATACCCCGCACTGCCACCAAGGCGTAGATCTGCGCCCATAAATTTTGTGACATCATGCAGCTGCGTATAACCAACACCCCAATTTTTCTCATTAAAGGCCTTCTTTTCGCCCTGCTCATCCCAATAATATATATGCTCGCGCTCAAACGGGTCATGTACAGAAAGTATATTAAAATCAACATAGCGATGTACCGTGCCATCATCTCCCACATTATCTGCTAGCGCTATAGACGGCGCCGCAGATCCCGCCAAAAGCACCGGCAAAGCCACGCTTTTAAAAAGATTGCTATATTTAGCTGACATTATTCCCTCCCCCACGGATAAATGAATGCAGCAACAATAGCATAAAAATAAAACATATAAAAATTATGAAAAAAAGCAATTGTGTTTCATAAACTTAGCCCAACATGTAATAAACATAGAAATAAGGCTCTTTATATATAGAGAGTTATGCCAAAAATTTAGAGATCAAAACCATGATATTTTGTGACAATCCTGCCGCACCAACATTCGCCATAGGGCTTTCCTCACCCACCACATCGCTATACACAGCGCTAATTTCATTGAAACGCAATGAGCTTTCGTCAAAGACGCGGCTTTGTACGTTCGTTGACGCACCCATAGAACGAAAACCAAGCGCCTGCACATTCCCCTGCGCGCCATCAACATGCAGCCAGTGATAAACAAGGCTTTTATCAGCGCCCGCAGGCAAATCAAGACGTTTGACCTCAACCACATATTCATGCCCTGCATGAAAAGCGTAAAGAATTTCAAATGACGTTTTACGCGGCATGGCATTTTCCCCAAAATAAAAATATCAGATGGCCTGTAAGCCGGGTTCTGTCCACTGCTTGCACAGCTGTATGACCATTCATCTAGGCGTTATATTGCTATAACGCTCAAGCAACCAACCCGAATGCGGCGTGGAAACGCGCCATAATGCATTCCTATTTGGTTTTGCTTCCGGTGAGGTTTACCATGCCAGCCCTGTTACCAACGCTGCGGTGCGCTCTTACCGCACCCTTTCACCCTTACCTATACCAAGTATAGGCGGTATACTCTCTGTGGCACTTTCTCGGGGCTCGCGCCCGCCGGAAGTTATCCGGCACCGTGTTTCCATGAAGCCCGGACTTTCCTCCCCTTATAAATAAGCGGCGGTCATCCAGCCATCTGATGCGCTAGCAATAGCAAACTCCATGCAAAACAGCAAGCAAACAAAATGTTTACATAACCTTCAATTTTATGCTATCATTCCCCCTTAAACCATGAGGGGCATAATGTTTATTGAAACGCTCAAAGCGATAGATACAGACCAACTCCGCCTTAAAAACCATGAGGCGGCGGATATTCTGTACAATGTAACCCGCGCCTATGATGGGATTTTTAAAAAATTCACACAAAGCCGCGCAGAAAACAAACCACTTTATGTGGTCATGGGCGAGTACCATGATCGCCCTGCGCATAACATCGCACAGACACTTCTAATACGCGCTTTAAATGACCTTACCACCGCGCCAATGGTCACGGCCTTAGAATGCCCGATAGATTTAAAAGCAGCCGATTATCCTGAATTTAATGACAAACAAAACAACAAAGATGCCATCTGCAAAACAAGCGCAGCAAATATCGCGTTATTAAAAGAATATATCACGTCTGAATATGCCCCTTTTGCCAGCCAGTCTTTTGAAGCCAGCCTATGCCATCAACAAGACCGTCTTGTCACAATTTTTGGCGACATTGCCCGCAATGAAGATCACAGTTTAGATTTAACAACCATTCTCGGCGATAATAAAGCAGCCCCAAGCTGGGGCATAACGTCAAAATCGCCGAATGGCGTTGCCCTACGCAACATCCATATGTGCGACCAACTGAGCGCAGCTGTCAAGAAATTCAAAGCGCAGCTTGCTGTGCAGCTTTGCGGACAAGCGCATGTTAATGGCTCAGAATACGATTCCCCGAAGGAAAGCATTAGCGGCTTACTCAGAGAGAAGAAACAGAACATATTTTCCATTTTCTGGGGCGCAGCAACAGCCATGCCCATACACATGTCGCCATCCGATTTTTATATCGCAGAAAACATGCCTGATCGCTTCATCCAATATCAAATACATAGCGCAAAAGAAGACTTTAGCGATAAGGACCTTGAAAATTACAAGCTTGAAAAAGACTACGTACTGGGCGTTTATCATGCGCTAGGCATCAAACCACCGCTATAAATATCTATTTCTGCGTAACACGCATGCCGCGCGAAATGCTGTTATCTAATGCCGCCTTATACACAGCAGCTTGGCGAATTATCGCGTCTAACAATAAATCATAACATTCCAATTGGTCTTGCAGTAGAAATGGCTCACTTTCCTGTTTATCTGCGCCAACACCGGCAAATATAATATTATACTGCTCCGTCATTTCATCAACGGATTGTAAAAACAGTGTCACGGGAATCTGCGTCGTATACACGCCCTGCACATCGACTAATATATGGATAGACTTATCTTGCACGCCGCGCTTCGGGCATAAATGCAACTTTACATCATGGCGTTTATTACAATACTGCAAAAAATCATTGACCTGACGGTAAGCCACTTGATGCCATTTTGTTAACGGTTCCGCCACTTCGCGGTAATGTTCACGAAAACGTTGTGTGTAATCTTTGTGCCCATAGGGCAAATCCCTGTGACTCATTTTATCCCTGCCCTGTATATTTTTCTATTTATAGCTGTAGTCTAAGATATATTTACACGCCGTTAAATTGTTAAAAGCCTTGTACGGAAAATCGTCCACGGTAAAGCAATGATAAGCCAACCAAAACTTTACATAAGAAAGACACTGTGCTAAGTTAGTCACTTCAGAAGAGGGAGCCGCGCATGTATATCAGTAAATTGAAGGATATTAACACCGCTGAATTACGCAACACAAATGAAGAGGCTGCCCATATCCTGCATAATGTTATAACTGCCTATAACGCGATTATTCAGCGCAAACAGCAGCTCACCAAGCAAGGGGATAATAAACCACTTTACGTTTTATTAGGCGAACAACACGATTCTGTGTCCCAAAAAATTGCAGGAACTTTGCTGATAAAATGTTTAAGTGAAACACACTATGCTGAAAACGCTCCTGCTGATGCGGCGCATAAGCCCATTGTAGCAGCATTAGAACACCCCATCACAATAAAATCCCCAACGCCACTTAATGACGAACGCGGTAATAAGGTGATTTGCAGCCAAAGCGCGGCGAATATCGACCATTTATTAAATGCGCATTTTTCTAAGAACACGCCACTAACCATGAAATACTTTCAAATGGCGCTGTCTTCTATGCAGCATCGCCTAACGACAATTTTTAGTGACGTGGCCCGTCACGATAACCGCACATTAAACCTACCAAACCATGCCGATGATGGCATCGACCCACGCAATGAGAAAGGCTTGCATATCCGCAATAAACATATGTCTGCCGCCTTACAAAAAGAAGCCTTGAAACACGATGCGCCGCTCGCCATTCAAGTTTGTGGGCAAGCCCATGTTAATGGCGGTGAGTTTTGCTGCCAAAAATACGGCCTAGCCAACATTTACAAAAGCGCTTCGCAAAATACTTTCTGTGTTTTTTGGGAAGAGAGTTGCCCCAATACATTCGGCCTTACAGACAATGAATTTTTCATCTCACGCAATATGCCTGAGCGCTATATCAGTTATAATTTGTTTACAAAAGACGGACAAAACATTAACGAAAACCAGACAGGGTATAAGCTTGAAGACCAATATTTACAGGATTTCACAAAGGCTTTACAAGGCGCGGCGCCTTTCTAAAATATACAACCGCCTAAATAATTCAAACCAAACGCTTACGAAACGAAGACCACGGGAAAGCAGGCCCTGGGTCTTTTTTACGCTTGGGCGCAATATCGTCATGCCCTATTACGTTAGCGGCTGAGATATTAAAACGCCCCTGTATATCACGGCACAGCGTAACAAGGCGGTCAATCTGCGCGTCCTCAAATGGTGGATAGTTGTTAAATTCGCCCTCATTGACCAGCTCAATACCAATCGATGTTGAGTTTATATCAGTTTCACCCTGCCATTCACTCACCCCTGCATGCCATGCGCGTTTATCCTCTGCGACAAATTGATACACTGTGCCGTCACCATCAATCATATAATGCGGACTGATCGGCCCTGCATTAGGGTCGCTCGCCGTATTCAAATAATATGCCGCCGCATCATCTGCGGTTTTTGTCCCTGTGTAATGGATAATGATCAGGCTAGGGACAACATTACCGGCGCGCGCGTTATAATTCGGGCTTGGTCGCTGAATAATCTTCATCAATGTAACTTTCCTCACGGTTGATACGAACTATATAATTATGATGAAGATAATTGCAAGTTTGATATTAGTTTTGGTTGTTCTTATAGGGTGGCAAACCCGCACAAGCGCAGGGCTGCCAATAGCGGAGAGTATTATGGACGAAAAACCACAAGACTACCCCACAATTACCCTCGCCGGTGGTTGTTTTTGGTGTTTAGAAAGCGAGTTCCGCTCATTAGACGGCATTAAGTACACCCATGTCGGCTATACAGGCGGCAAAGTCAAAAACCCACGCTATGAAGATATCACAACGGGCCGCACAGGCCACGCCGAAGCCGTAATCCTGACCTATGACCCAAAAGAAATCAGCTTAGAAAAACTGCTGCATTACTTTTTCGAAATTGCCCATGACCCAACCACATTAAACCGCCAAGGCGTTGATAAGGGCACACAATATAGATCTGCCATTTTCTACGCCAATGATGATGAAAAAGCGCTCGCCGAGAAAGTCATCAAAGCCGTAAACGCAAAAAAATATTATAAAGACCCCATCGTGACAACATTAGAACCACTGACAACATTTTGGGACGGCGAAGAATACCATCAACAATATTACGAGAAATACGAAGAGCAAACAGGACAAGAGCACATCCGTGTTTTCTTAAAGAAAAAGAAAAAAGCAGCCAAAGGGCTCTATTAAAAAAAGTCTTTTCGTATGACAAATGGCGTGCTACCCATTTATGCAGAATAATGGGAGCAAGAATAATGACACAGCAAGACACATCAAAATTTGAAATCTACAGACGTATGCTAGATTTTCAAAAAGGTGAAGATTTTCGTTTAAACAATGATGAACTTATTGAATATTACGGTGATTACGCACACCGCCATATAGAACTTATCAATACCGATTCAACGTATCGCGGCACATTTAACAAATATGCCAGCCCAGAAATGCTGGAAAAAGAAACAAAATACACCATTAATCTGCTGAGCACACATAAAGACGGTAAAGTCAAAGGTACAGCCAAAGCATTATTCTATATCGCTGCATCTTTACCAACAATGGTGATGCAACAGCGCCGCGAAACAAAATTAACGAAAATAGCCCTAGGCCTAGAACCTAAAGCAGCAAAACCAAGTTAGATCTAGATATAATATTAAGCTAAACGAATATCTGCGCCGCAAGCACTCAGCTTTTCAACGAGCTTTTCATAGCCGCGGTTGAGGTGATAAATGCGGTTCACAACGGTTTCGCCCTCAGCCACCAAACCGGCCAGAACAAGCGCTACGCTGGCGCGTAAATCCGTTGCCATGACTTCTGCGCCTGTTAGGCCAGCCACGCCGCGCACAAGGGCGCTATTGCCGTGTACGGTGATATCTGCGCCCATACGAATAAGTTCAGGCACGTGCATGAAACGGTTTTCAAAGATTGTCTCTGTAATCATCCCTGCGCCCTTGCAAATGCTCATCAGGCTCATAAGCTGCGCCTGCAAATCTGTCGGGAAACCTGGATGCGGCTCAGTCATAATATCAAAGCCTTGCAAATCAACACCATTGCGCTCCACAATTAAGTCTTTGCCGTCTTCTTCAATATGCATTCCCGCTTCTTTCAGCGGTGCAATAAGGCTTGTCAGCAAATCAGCACGCGTGTTTTCAAGCACAACTTTGCCGCCCGTCATTGCAACGGCGATCATATATGTACCTGCTTCAATACGGTCAGGGACAATGTCATATGAAATGCCGTTAAGGCGCTCCACGCCTTCAATAACAATCTTCGCGGTGCCAAGCCCTGTAATTTTTGCGCCCATTTGAATAAGCGCTTCGCCTTGATCAACAATTTCAGGTTCACGCGCAGCGTTATTAATGATTGTAATGCCCTTGGCCAAAGTTGCCGCCATCATAATATTTTCAGTTGCGCCAACTGATATTTTGCTAAAGTTAATTTCAGCGCCGCGTAGTCCATTAGGCGCGCTTGCCTTAACGTAGCCTTGCTCAAGCTTAATTTCAGCACCCATTTGGGTCAGCGCATCTAAATGCATGTCAATCGGGCGTGTACCAATCGCGCAGCCACCCGGCAATGACACTTCAGCTTTACCGCAGCGTGCCAATAATGGGCCAAGAATAAGTACTGACGCACGCATACGGCGCACAAGGTCATATGGCGCAACATGGTTTTTAATCGATGGTGTGTGGATCATGGCAAGGCCATCTTCACGCAAGACAACCTCAGCGCCCAAAGTTTTCAGCACCGCCGCTTGCATTTTAATGTCACCAAGATGCACAGGGCAGTTCATTAAATGCATAGGCTCATCGGTTAGTAAACATGCAACCATATGCTTTAGCGCTGCATTTTTAGCGCCGCTAATACGGATACGCCCGTTAAGTTCGTTACCGCCCTTAATCACCATTTTCTCAAGCTCTGATGCTTGTGAAAGTTTCTCAGGATCGACAGTAATTTCTTTTGCAACGGCGTTCATTTAACCAATTCTCCAAAAACTATTAAGTGTTCTATTCATTATGTGAAAGGCTGTTCTAGCCTAAGTGCGTGGTAATGTCACGCCTTTTTGTCCCATGTACTTACCGCCGCGATCACCATAAGTGACGTCGCAAGCGCTAGAGCCTTTAAAAAACAAGAACTGACAAACGCCTTCATTCGCATAAACCTTCGCTGGCAGCGGCGTTGTGTTTGAAATTTCAAGCGTCACATGCCCTTCCCAGCCTGGTTCTAACGGCGTTACATTCACAATCAAACCGCAGCGTGCATAGGTACTTTTACCGAGGCAAATAACAAGTGCATCTTTGGGGATTTTGAAATATTCAACTGTACGGCAAAGCACGAAGCTGTTTGGCGGAATAACACAAACATCGCCCTTACGCTCAACAAAGCTTTTTTCAGAAAAATTCTTTGGGTCAACCAGCGCATTATCAACATTTGTAAAAATCATAAATTCATCAGCGAGGCGCGCATCATAACCATATGATGATAGGCCGTATGAAATGATTTTCTCTTCATCAACGTAACGCACCTGCCCATCAATAAATGGTTCAATCATGTCTTGGTTTTGCGCTTGCTCCCTGATCCAGTGGTCAGGCATGATACCTGGCAGATGATCAGCGCAATCTTTTAATAAACGCATTGCTTCGCTTTGTTTGCTGTCTGTCACAACGTCTTTGCCTAGAGTATCGCTCATTCTTGATTACCTTTATCTTCCACTGAATGTTCACACTTGCCGCCATCCGTATCTTTGGCTGCTTTATTATTCGCTGCGTCACGCTTCGCCTTCTTACGGCGCATTAAATTCGCGCGCAAGGCATCAGCTCTTTTATCGAACTTTGTATTTTGGTCTTCTTTAACCGACATAACGTACCTAAAATAGATGAGATTAACGAGAATATAGTAAATATAGGCGTGACAATCCAGTCTTTTTGTTGTATCTTCCCCTCGCTCTTTGGGATAACCCTATTAAGAGCTTTATATTCAATGTCTTTGTGACATACGCCGCGGTAGCTCAGGGGTAGAGCGCGTCATTGGTAATGACGAGGTCGAGAGTTCAATTCTCTCTCGTGGCACCATTTCATCATTTTCCACCATCCAATACAGTCCAAAAACAAGCCCAAAAGCCTTTGTTTATATGGGTTTTGCGTATAATGCCGTCCAATAGCATTTATTTACATCCTGATTATTTGGGGGTACTATAGGGGGTATCCAATTTTGATGTGGGGGTATCCATGAAATTAACCAATACAGCATGCAAAAATGCAAAGCCCGAACAAAAACAATACAAACGCTTTGATGGCGGGGGCTTATACCTATTAGTCACTCCCACAGGTTCAAAGCTATGGCGTTTGAAATATCGCTATTTAAACAAAGAAAAAACATTATCAATCGGGGGGTATCCCGAAGTTAGCTTGGCAGATGCCCGCAAGGCACGAGAAGACGCAAAAGCTTTATTAGCACAAAACCCACCGAAAGACCCATCAGCCTGTAAAAGTGAAGCAAAGCGATTCGCTATCAGCAAAAGCAATAATACGTTTGAGGTTGTTGCGCGAGAATGGCACAAAACAAAGAACAACCAATGGACATATAAATACAGCAATACACTCATGCGCCGCCTTGAAATGAATGTCTTTCCTATATTGGGCAATAGACCTATGTCAGATATTAAATCACCAGAATTGTTAGAATGCTTACGCATCATTGAAAAACGCGGTTCTTATGATGTCTTAAAACGCACAACGCAGGCATGCGGGCAAATCTTCCGTTACGGTATACAGACGGGGCGCTGTGAGCGTGACCCTGCCGCTGATTTAAAGGGCGCATTAACCGCCGCCCCTATCAGCCACTTCCGCACCATCAACTTAAAACAGTTACCAGAGTTTATTACAGCCTTAAAAGAGAACAAAGCCCGTATCTTTGAGCGCACACGCCGCGCTGTATGGCTTTCCTTATATACATTCTGCCGCCCCGTTGAAATTAGAACGGCGCGCTGGGCTGATATTGACTTTGACACCAAACTTTGGACAATCCCCGCCGAAAACATGAAAATGAAACGCGATCATATCGTACCGTTAAGCGATCAAGTCATCACATTACTAAAAGAGCAAAAAGAAGAAATAGGCGCGTATAATACAGAATGGGTTTTCCCATCACAAAACAAACTTAAAAACCCTATGAGTGACGGCACTGTAAACAAAGCAATCAAACGCCTAGGTTTTGGTGACGTGCTGGTTGCACATGGTTTCCGCGCTCTCGCCCGCACCACGATCAGAGAACAACTGGACTATGATAGCGAAGCAATTGAAAAGCAACTTGCACATAAAAGCGCTGGGGCGTTGGGTGAAGCTTATGACCGCACCCAGTTTATAGATAAACGCAAAAGCATGATGCAAGACTGGGCGGATTATATTGATAGCTTAACAAAATAAAGCATCGCCATTAATCAACGCTATCAATAAAGGTTTCAACAAAGCCGCGTATTTTATCAATAACGCGCTCTGCTATTGTACCGCGCTCTTTTAATGAAGGGCGCTGATTCATGATGCCGATTACTTCATCACGCATCGGCGTTTTCTCAGTAAACAGATACTCACCCAAAACCTTTTCAAGCCCATCAGGGTTAAGCCCCTCTTCTTCACTCAGCGCCAGCATAGCTTTACGCTTTTCTTCATTCCAATACGTATCAAACTCTTCGCTGACATTCTGACTGGCGGATAAATTAGCAAAGTGCTGCGCGATAAACTTTTCAATCAAATCTTTCTTACTTCTAAGCTGGCTTTCTGTATCAAGTAGATCCATGATACTTTTATGCGCCTTCGCTTGATCAACAGGTTTCTTGTCTTTCATGCTAATAAGAAGATTTACAATATAGCTGACATTAATTTTGTCGCGGCTGATTAGTTCAATTTCAAAATCTATATCATCAAGGATAGATACTTTTTCTTTCTCTTTATCGCCGCGCACCTTGTCATATAAATCAAGATACTTACTTCTATAATCCGCAAAAAGCTGTTCGCTCATTTTTAAGTCATCAAAGCTAAACTCAGTGAAGCAATCCAGTACGTTTTTTAACCTAATCACTTCACGAAATGCTTGAATAAAGCGTGCTTCCTCTTCTTCGGTCAGCAAATCATCAACGCTGCTGACATCAGGCGTTATTGCCAATAGACGATCAACAGCTTCATCAAATTTTTCAACATAATCATCATAAGGCGCGAGAATAATATCTTCCTGTGCGTTTTTATTAGCAAATAGCTCTATTGCCTTATCAGTTGCAGGCTTTAAGTTACGAAAGGCGACAATATTACCCTGTGATTTTTTCTGCCCCATAATACGATTAGTGCGCGAAAAGGCCTGCAACAAACCATGAAACTTTAAATTCTTATCAACGTAAATTGTGTTAAGCGGCTTACTATCAAACCCCGTTAAAAACATATTCACGACCAACAGAATATCAACCTGTTTAGCCTTCACCCGCTTACCAATATCCTTGTAATAGCCGTAAAAGTTATCCGTTGAATAATTCGTGCCAAACATCGCGTTATAATCGGCGATATAGTCATCAAGCTTTTCACGGCTATGTTTGTTCACGGGCGCGTTATCATCGGGCATATCGTCACCCGTCCCCATGCCTTCGGCATCCGCATCCTCTTCATTGGCTTGGTATGAAAATATTGTCGCAACTTTCAGGTCATGTGCGCCTTCGGCCTTTTTCGCTTTAAACAAATCATAATAAGCGGTGAGCATTTTAACATTGGATACGCAAAACATTGCCGTAAATTCACGCGCATGCGTCTTGCGGTCATGATTGGCGATTATATAATCTGTAACACGTTCTAGGCGCTCTGGGGCTTCCATGACTTCGCTGGTATCAATCGCTTCCACCTCAATATCAACAACTTCATCTTTTCGCTTAAAGGTTCTAATATATTCAACTGAGAATTTTAAGACGTTTTCATCACGTATCGCATCTGTAATCACATAGCTATGCAGCTGTTCGCCGAACAAGTCTTTCGTAGTGCGTTTTCCCAGCGCATTTTTTGCGGCGTTCTCTGCAAAAATCGGCGTACCTGTAAAGCCAAACATTTGCACATTTTCAAAATAAGCACTTATCCGTTTATGCGTATCCCCGAATTGGCTACGATGACATTCATCAAAAATGAAAACCATCTTCTTATCTTTCAGCCTTTCCATTGTTTTTAAATGGCGTTCTTTACTAATCGCCGTATTTAGCTTTTGCAAAGTTGTGACGATTAACGGCGTATCATTGCCAAATTGTTCGACTAGCTTCCCTGTATTATTGGTTGCATCAACGCTACCTTCTTGGAAGCTATTAAATTCCTTGATGGTTTGAAAGTCCAAGTCCTTACGATCCACCACAAAGACGACCTTATGAACGTGCGGGCTTTGGGTAAGTATCTGCGCCGCCTTAAATGATGTCAGCGTCTTACCTGACCCCGTTGTATGCCAAATATAACCGTTTTTATTTGTATTTAGCACTTGGTTAACAATCGCTTCGACCGCGTAATATTGATACGGGCGTAAAGCCATCAAAACCTTATGGCTTTCATTTAAAACAACATATTTTGTAATGATTTTAGAAAGCTGACATTTATCTAAGAAAGCATCAGCAAAATCGCTTAACTGGCGAATAGTTTTATTGTCTTTATCTGCCCAGAAAAATGTTTGTTTGTAATCTCTATCTTTAATCGGGTTATTGGCGAAGTATTTGGTATTTACCCCGTTACTAATCACAAACATCTGCACATAACCAAACAGGCCGTACCCAGCGCCAAAGCTATGACGGTGATAACGGTGACATTGGTTAAAAGCTTCTTTCATTTCAAGGCCGCGCCGTTTCAATTCTATCTGACATAACGGCAGGCCATTAACCAACAACGTCACATCATAACGGTTCGTATATTTCCCCGTCATAGTAATTTGATGCGTCACTTGATATTGATTTTTACACCACTGAATTTGATTGATTAATTCAATATATCCAACAGTGCCATCATCGCGTGTGAAATCGATTTTATCGCGCAATATTTTCGCTTTTTCAAAGATATTACCGCGCGCGATTTTATTAAGGATTTGCTTAAACTCCGCATCAGAAAATTGCGTTTTATTATGCTTTTCCAATTGCGCCTTTAAATTCACAACCAAAGCCGCTTCATTCGCAATCATCACCTTATCCCAGCCTAGCGTTTCAAGCTGTGCAATAAGGGCGTTTTCTAATTGCTGTTCGGTTTGGGTATTCATAAGGTCACCTTCACGGTTTTACGTTTTTTAATTGATTTTTAATTTTTCGCGTATATAGTTGTATTAAATATGTCCCTCGCCTCTTCACAAAAGTGTACGCGGGGGATTTCTTTTTTACGAATTATTATTTCCAAATTGGCCAATCCCGCCACCCCTTTACAACCCCCATTGCATCAAGGCAAACAGCTCCGTTTGCTGGCGTTGGAAAATCACCCATAAGGGCTATAAATTCCTCTTTCCACGTTGATTGTGGGCAAATCACGCTCAAAACATGCTGCATCAAGCAGAAATAAAGGAATGGCTTAGAGTTTTTTAGCGGGCTTAGTTTGACTTTAGTGCTTGGAACACTTGCGATTTCAAGAACGTTACAATTCCATAATCTGCCGTGATGTGCCGCTGTGTTACGGATGAAATTGAAGCTTCTTAGCCAAGTTTCGAAGTCAGTGCCATTAAAAAGCCCAAACTGACTTTCAATATTTTGTTTATCCTTATGCTTCATACCCGCAAAAAGTTTTGACATTGTACCAAAATCCATTATTTCTACAGCGACCCATATTGGAAGTCTTCCATAGCTTTCAATGTTATGTTTTACAAAAGGTTTTTTTCTATTGAAGTGGAGTAGCCGTTCATAAGACTCATGCCAATTATCATAACGGCTGCTTTTACCCCCTCTTCCAGCACGAGAAAATTTTCCATGTAATTCCGCCGCACTATGATGTGCAAAGGGGGCGCGCCGCCCTAATAAATGCGCAATATCAACCTGTACGGCTAGCTCAATACGCTCAATAGCATCCAACGCTAAAAGCCTTAATTTACGATCAAAATTATAAAGGGCAGTAATGTCAGAAAAACAACTGCCTGAAATAAAATTATTGGTTCGTCTTTTTGTTTCTTCATCAAACGACCTAAATAGATACCAATAACCACTAAGGCGATAGTATCCAACGCGCAGCAAAAAATGCTTTGCTTCATCGTGACTATCAATGACCATACCGCGTGAGAGCAGTATCCCAATCTGCTCGTCTATAGATTTCCACTCCTTAACGCCATTACTCATACATCATACCCCGCCTATACAAACATTTGTTGTAGTAAGCCTTTTTTGAATAATTTGGCCTTATCTACCCCATCAGCAACCAACGCGATTTTATCATCAAGCCCAGCAAGAAAATCCGCAATCTCTTTTTGTTCATCCGCGCAAGGCAAATCAATGGTTAGTTTTTTCACGATATCACCGGATAAATTACCCTGCCCACCCTGCAAATAAGTAGAGAGTATTCGGTCTTGTTTGTAAGTTAAATACTGATATAAGAATACTGTAATTTCTTTTGTACGAATACATAAAACAGCTTGGTTAATGGCACCTTGAATTTTAGATATGGCTACTTGTCCACTAGTAGCACCATATAGTGCATATAATAGATCACCTTTATTAACTAACTTTGCGGAAGAGTTATTTAGAGCATCTTCTGTAATATGCTGCATTATGTTCTTATCACCGATGTCGCCAGATCCAATAAAGGGAATTTCTCCATTATAATATTCCCTTTTTGCGCTAGTTGGCGTTCCTCCAGAAAACACTTTACAAAAATCCCCTAGTTTTTTCTCTTCCCAATCAGGAAAAGGATTGCCGTTATCGTCTTTAAAGCGGATTTCTTGCGAAAAGAGTTTTTGCATACAACCTTTTTTATAGGATTCGAGCAGGTCTTTCTTTTTTTGAAGCTGGGCAATCTTATCATCCACCGCCCCCAAAAACGCCGCTATTTTTTGTTGTTCGGGCTTAAAAGGGAAAATAACAATACAACTAGCAACGTCGCCTTGACCAATTGTCGTCATAGTTGCTGTTTTGCCATAGGCAACTAATTCTTTTCTTACTCTGTGTGTTTTTAACAATGAATTTAGGAAAATTGGGCTAACCTCATCTAAGTCTGGTCTTAACCTAATTAAATGCCCATCAAAAGTAACATCATCCGCATCTCCTATATATACATTAGAATGTGCAATCCCCTCTTTCACTAGAGAAGAGCGCGTAAAAAACGTATCTCCATTCTTTACTTTATTATTTAAAAAATCTTTTTCAGACAACTCAAGTTTTAAAAGTTTTTTTTCATTTATAGCTCCTTCTGAATACATATCTTTTACGTTTATCAAGCGATAGCCAGAGCCAACTTTTGACGGATCATTAAAAACGCCATTTTGTAAATTTTCTTTACTAAGGTCTTTGATTTTTTTTGTCTGCCACCCTTCAGTAAACTCAGGAAATCTTAGCGCGGGAACAGTCTGCTCTTTCTTTTGCATCACTTACCCCTTCGATCCAAAGGGGAAAGCAATGCCCAGCTCTTTACAAAATCCTGCAATCGTTTGATCAGTCTGCGCCATTTTATCCTCTAGCGCGATCAACTCTTTTGTCACCGCGTCAAGATCAACAGGCTCTTCTTCTTCAAACGTATCAACATAACGTGGAATGTTAAGGTTATAATCATTTTCAGTGATTTCAGACATCGGCGCAACATAGGCATATTTATCTATTGTTTCGCGTACCTTATAAGCATCGACGACCTTTTTAACATGCGCGTCGCTGAGCATGTTTTGATTACCCACTTTCTCAAAATCTTTACTGGCATCAATAAACAAAACATTATCATCATGGACGCGGCATTTTTTAAATACCATTATACAGGCAGGGATAGACGTACCGTAAAAGATATTTGCAGGCAGGCCAATAACCGCATCAAGGTAGTTTTGTTCTTTGATTATATATTCGCGGATCTTTCCTTCCGCTGCTCCCCTAAATAACACGCCATGGGGCATAACAACGGCGGCGGTCGCGTTATCTGCCATGTGATGAATGATATGCTGAATAAAGGCGTAATCAGCCTTTGACGTTGGGGCGAGCGCTCCGTATTGGCTGAAACGATCATCAGTTTCGTTTAGCGGGTTATCTTTACCTTTCCACTTGGCTGAGAATGGCGGGTTAGCGACAATAGCTTCAAACTGCTTATCATCGTGCTGCGGTTCTTCCAGCGTGTCTTCTTGACGAATATCAAAACGAGAAAAATGCACGTCATGCAAAATCATATTCATGCGGGCAAGGTTGTATGTGGTGCGGTTTAATTCCTGTCCAAAAAATTCGCCGACTTTTGCTTCTTTGCCGATACGCAATAACAGTGAACCTGACCCACAGGCAGGGTCATAAGCGTTTTTAATCTGCCCTTTATCCAACGTCACTATTTTGGATAAAATGCGTGATACTTGCTGCGGAGTATAAAACTCCCCTGCCTTTTTCCCAGCGCCGCTTGCGAATTGTGAAATAAGATATTCATAAGCATCGCCCAAAACATCAGAATCCACTTTATCCAATTCAAAATCAATCAAATCAAGATGGGCAAGTATTTTGGCGATTAATGTATTTCTTGCGCTGGGGGAGCGCCCTAATTTTGTGCTGGCAAGGTCAATATCTTCAAACAATTTGTTAAAATCGTCTTCGCTGTCATTACCCATTGTGCTTTGTTCAATGGCGTTTAAAATGCCCTGTAAATCTTCAAGGATAAAATTGCCCGCGACAGATTCGTTATCATCCGCGTCTACATCAACTTTGATATTACCCTTTTTAGAGATCGCGCCGAATAATTCGGATGGCAGTAAGAAGTAACCAAGCTTTTCCAAAGATTCTTCTTTGATTGCATCTATATCACCTTGGTCAGTAATCTGGGCGTAATCTTTGACGCTTTCAGTTTCCAATAGTTTATTGGCAAAGATATGTTGCTTTTCCGACAAGTATTTATAGAAGATAAAGCCCAGAATATAATCACGAAATTCATCGGCATCCATTTTGCCACGCAATTCATTCGCAATCTTCCACAGCTGGGATTCTAGTTTTTGTTTTTGTTCTTCGGTCATGTCTATATATCTTTTTAATGAAAGCGCACAGAAACGTGCATTTGATTTGTCCAAGTTTAGCGCAAATAAAATCTAATCCCAAGGTATAAGGTAAAAATTATTCAAACTTGCCACCGCATTCAATAAGCGCGCGCCCCTGATCCACATACGAAAGCTGCCCGTAACTGCTTAATGTCGTGTCAATAGAGCTATGTCCAAGGTTTTGCCGTACAGCGTTAAAGAAAGCAGGCGTTTGATGCTGAGCAAAGCGCGCAATAGTGGTACGGAAAGAATGCGGCCTAATATATTCATACCCCGCCGCTTCAAACGACTTCTTGAACACCTTACGAATAGTTCCATCTGACTTTATACTGTCTTTGCGCATAGTTTGCTGCAATAAGCTAGTTTGGGTAAAGCGATTATCAACAGCAGGAAATAAAGGGTCATTATCTTTGAAGCCCAGCGCTTTCAAATAATCCACCCAGTCTATGACATTAGCGATAATATCATCAGGCAAAGGGACGAAACAAACGATGCGCGTTTTTGCGAATTTAACATCCATATTTTTCGGCGTTATATGAAGAAAATAGCGTTCGTTTTCTTTAATCAAGTTTT
Organism: Micavibrio sp. UBA2705; assembly: GCA_002354205.1. Taxonomy (GTDB): domain Bacteria; phylum Pseudomonadota; class Alphaproteobacteria; order Micavibrionales; family Micavibrionaceae; genus UBA2705. The sequence continues at coordinate 33,951 of DELD01000064.1, forward strand.
GCATTTTAACGCTTCTTAATTCAGATACACGTAAAGTACAGATTGCCTGTAATGAGATAATCGCTTTATCTCTCTTTTCTTTATCGGTTTTACACGGCATTAATCGGATAGCTGTAATGATTTGCTCATAGCTGTAGGCCTTCTTATACTGCGTTGCTTTACTTTGCCTTTGCTGGTTTTTGGAAATATTCAGATAATCAATATCGTTATAGTTTATTTTGCTTTTATAACCATGCTGGCGCTCTAGCCACTGTAAAAACTCTTTAAGGTATCGAATGTTATCGCAAATATATGACATAGACAGTTCACGATTAAGCAAAGACTGAATATATTTATCCGCCATATCACGGTGATAAGAGCCGAACCCTTTAAAATCAGTGTATAGTTCGTACTCTCTTATATGCATAAGCGCAGCAGTAACCGTTTTTTCATCACGTTGTTTGGCGCGCGTTAAATGTTTACGATAATTGTATTTCACGCGCTCGTTCTCAGCATTATAGCGATGTTTGTTTTTTTCTTTCTTCATCCGAATAAATCCCCGTAATGCGCCCCATATTCTGACTCACTTAACTGCTCTGCAATTGGTTGTTGTAAGTGAGTCTTACAGGGGGATACTTCACAATCGTATAATTCCAAAACACCAACCACATTGAAGCTGCGTTTAATTTCAGAATAATCATCCATTTTATACGTTTTAAACATAGCCGTTTTACAGCTACGACAATGGCCTGATACATGCAGAGTTTTGACTTTATGTTCAACAGTCACTTTACGCTGAAAGAGGCCACTAGCATCCTTACATTTCATACAGAACATTTCATTAAAGGCTGTTTTAATTTTGCCTTTAGCGTTTTGTTCTTTTAAGTACAGGATCAGATCATTGCCATATATTAAGGTTGGCCTGCCCGCCCCAATGACTTTAAGGCCGCGCTTAATCCATGAACGCACAGTTTGGGGATGTAGGCCTGTTTTGCTAAACAAAGCGCATATATCGTCTATGTCATATGCATACCAGTATTTAACATACCTATGCGAATAAAGACGTTTAGACATAGTTACGCCCCCGCCTCATCAATCAAGGCACGAATATCACCAACACGCCAAGCCGTCATTTTCAGACCGAGCTTAACAGGCTGCGGATACTTGCCAGATTTCACGCCCGCCCACCATGTGGATTTGCTTACTGGAAAGACTTTTAAAACTTGAGGTAAACGGACAAATCCCGTTTCAGGTAAGATATGGTCATGCATTTTTGTGTTTTCCTTTGTACGATTAACGTTAAGGAAAGCTTATGTTGACCAAGATTATTTGTGTCGGTATTCGGTTTAGGCTTATCCGAATTCGGATAAGGCAATGATTTAATGGTCTCTTTGAGGGGGCAAAAGATCGGCTGCTTCGCGTAACTTCGCAAGTATTGTATCCTGATGCATTGATAGCCCACACAGCGCCAAGTCATTTTGTATATTCGCTGTAGCATCATTTCGCCCAGAACTTGGATTGTATCCATATTGCTCAACAGCCATACCGATTACAAGCTTCAACAAGGTATCACGCTCCCTTGTCTTTAATTCAGTTTTAGGAGTATCATTTTGCTTTATGGCTACAAGCTGTTCTTCCAAATCTTGCACTTGCTTTTCAAGCAGGAATACCTTTTCAGACTGTGAACTGTCAAACTCTTCTCGTACATTATGTTTAACTCTATATTCTGCTAAACCAATAGCATCAACAGCGGCATTCAACACTTTCATGCGATCTTCCATATAATCAGCATATATGTTACCAGCTATCTCTACATCTCTTTCTGAGAACCACTGTTGCAAGACTTCAACATCAATAAACGTATCATCAGTATCAATTTGATCATGAATGTCCCTTGAAACATGAATGGTTTTCAACGTTCCCTTTTCAACACCTGCTAATATTGCTTTCTCATAGTCTTCTATTTCTTCTTTTAACAAATCAGGCAAGATTGGGTTATCCAATGTATATTGGTCAGCCTCATCAGGAACTTTTTTATCCAAGCAATCTTCAAGGCATAGGATTTTGGCAACGAACTCAGCGGCCTCATCTATGGTTAAAGCACAAATGCCGAAGCTTTCCAGCTGCGTAACAGGGGAAAATTTATAAAAATCACTATCTCTCATAAAAAAAATATAAGTGTTTTTCAAAGCCTTGCAAAGCATTACTGTCTTATATTGTGTATTTTAACCACGACATATTAAAAACATGTTTGGGGGTATTATTGGGGGTATACAAAAAACACCGCCAACACAAATGCTTATAATATAATAGCTTAACAAAGGAAACCTATTCCCTCTCGTGCACCATTTTTTTTCAAATTACAGTACCGACATCTAACCACAGACAGCTATCGAATAGGCTTGTTTATTCATACGCAAACTTAAAAGTTACGACAAAAAATGCTGCACCACATTTCAGTCACACTAATATAAAAGCAGTTTCATCAACTTATAAAAACTTTTATACAAATTGTATTTATCGATGCTAAGATACACTTATGGTTGAAGCAAAAGGATACTGGCTTTCTATACAAACCAATAATAATTTACACACATCACAGCAGCGTATAGATAACAGCCAATTAAAATATATTGTTAAAATTCATAATGGCGATTCGCCAGTAACCGCGGTTGCGCATAGTTATAGCGAAGCGATACATGAGTTCAAAGAGAAACTCCGCGAGTTAAAAGCACGCGAGCCCTTAAAAATGCCCACTATCGAAGATTTCGAAGACAAGATCGAAAATGAAAAAGACGATATTGCTATGGTATTCTTAAGTGAATTTGATTTAGATCTCAGGTCATAACGCTCATTAGGACGGCGCATGCAAGGCGATATTATCCCAATGAACATCTGCGCGCCCCAAGCCATCGGCGCTGCGCCCAAGATGTTCAAACTGTAAATTGTGTCGCATTGCAAGCTGCTGAACATGCGTCAGCGGAATATCGTACATTTGCCGCCCTTCTGGCACAGGGCCGTGACGTAAATTTGTATAGATAAAAGCCGAAGGCGCAGCAAGCCCCCTAAGCTTATTAAACAAAAGCGAGAGCGCATCATGCGGGCTGCGGTAATCCAGATGAAATATGAAAGCATTAAGTAGAATGACATTAAACTTTTCTGTTAGCGCGCTTACTTTGTGCAGCGCAGGAGCATCATCGGCAAGGTAGCGTATATTCGTAGCCCCATTATTCTGCGCCGCTAATCTAATCATCTCCGTCGAACCGTCACAGGCCACTACATCAAAGCCTTGCCTTGCGAGCCAAGCAGCATCTCGCCCACTGCCGCAGCCAATATCAAGCGCCTTATGCCCTGCCCCCGTACCTAACGCCAAAACACGCCGCGTAAAGGCAGGGATAATATCAGGCGTTTGCACGCTATCATAGCTGCGCGCTAAAGCGTCCGCTTGCTGATCGTATGTGTTGATATTCTTATTAGCTGTCATTACAAACCTCCCAGAACCTTATGTCTATTCTATAGAGAAAAATGCGCAACAGGTCAAAAAAAAGCTGCCCTTTATATAAGGACAGCTTTCACAAAAATTATACTCTAAGCAGACTTAGAATTTATATGCCGCCTTCACAACACCTGAATGCGCGCTATAATCTGCTTTGTATTCAAAGTCATAACCGCCAGTGAATTCCCAGTTATTTGTGTTATAAACCGTTGCGCCAAAACCTGCGTTAAACGTGCTGTTTACAGGGTCAAAACCTTCGGTTCTAAACGACGTACCGCCGCCGACAAATTTAGAAGACGCTGATACTTTGTCCCCGATAATATCATTGCGATAACCAACATGCACCGCAGGTTCAAATATGCCGCCACTGACAAGATCTTTTTGCCATGATGCTTCAAGTGCTACGCCAAGTTCAAACACATCCAAATCACCAGGATCAACATCAAGGCCTATGCCGCCGGCGCCCGTTTCCGTATAAGCGTCTTGGTCAATATGAATATAATTCACCATCGCGCTTGGCGTTAACGTCACTTCATTGAACGCTTTTAGGTGATAATCATTACCCAGTTCAAAGCGCGCTAAATATTGGTTACCTGTTGTGTCGCCTTTTGCCGTCAACCCAGGTGTACCGCCGACATTGTAACGTGTGCTTTCAACATCGTTAAACACGTAGCCAAGCATAACGTCCAAATATGCCGTATCGCCAAGATCGTAATTCGCATAAGCTGCAACTTGCCAGCTGCTAATATCTGTTTCTGATTGATTAATGTTATCAGAATCCACATATGTCATTGCATAACTGGCAGCCACACCTAAAGTCATACCTTCTAATTTATCAGCAGTATCAATGCCTGCAGCGACGCCGATCGAGCTTGAATCATAGCCTTTAATATTCTCGCGCTGATCTTGCGTGGCTGTGTTACCAAAAGCTTGCCCCCAAACCTTCGTGCCAAACAGGCCGTTACCCGCATACATGCCAGTGCCGACTTTGTCATCACGAATTTCCGCAAGGCGCGTGCCAATAACGTTTAGTGATTGGTTTGTTACACTCACCGCAGAGACAACAGCGCCGCCATCAACCGTTGGGATGGACGATTCTAAGATATCATTCACAGCTTGCTGCGTAGCGGCACTATTTAAGTTTTGCTGTAATTGGTCAATTTGCGTGTTGCTCGACGTACCCATTGTATCTAAGACAGAGCCGACTGCGCGGTTATTCGTGCCTAGGCCTGCGTTTTCTTTTGATCCAATTGCCGCTTTCACAACAAGATCAGAATTCGTCGTGGTATCTTGCACAAATGAAACAAGGAAGCTGTTATCAACAATTGTTGTTGCCAAAGCAGCAACGCCCGCACCGCCTCCTCCGTCAATCAAAGTATAAGATTGGTCATTCGCAATCGCATCACCTGTCGCAACATCAATCGAGAGTATCGCATTAGCATCAATAGTGGCTGCGCCCGTTGCGGTAATTTGACCTGCAGATGTCGCGCCTTTAATGTCAAACATCATCGTCTGACCAGCATCAACATCCACCGTGCCATTAACGTTCAATGTACCGCTGCCAATATCCGTTGTTTTAGCCGCCTCAAAATTACCGCCAGCGGTTACAATGCTGCTTGTCCCTAAAACTTGAATAGATTTGAGTTCCGTGCCATCTGTACCAAACGCATCAATACTGCCTGACCCCGCAAGGACAAGACTACCTGTATCAGCGGTCGAAGTTATAATTGCGCCGGTAATATCTTTGGTATCAGCAAGGCGGAGTACACCATCCGCATCAAAATCAATTGCACCAGTAATGTTGCCATTGGCTTGTACAGTTCCTGCTCCTGCAATTTTAATATCTGTCGCGCGGACATTTGCGCCAAGCGTTACGGTTTCGCCGCTCCCGCCATTAAAGTTGATCGCCGTAAGGCCGTTTGTGGTAAGACCTATGGTACCGCTAACGGCTGAAGTGCCTGCAAAGTTTACCGTA
>DELD01000040.1:0-9873 GCA_002354205.1 Micavibrio sp. UBA2705
TCAAAATCATCAGGAATACCATTGCGTGACCATGGGTGGTTTGAAACCCACGGGAATTTCTCAGCAAGCAATTTAGATGTATCAAAATCAGGTGAACGTATTTCAGCCTGTGCTTTAAAATCGCGGCAAAGGCGTACATATATACCTGTTTGTCTTGGTTTTATATTATTTTTAGACATTTTCCCTGCCCCATTTATCTTTTTATTCTTATTTTTAATTATGTAATTTTATGCCACGCCATCAAAAAAAAAGCAAGGCCAAATGCGCCCTGCTTTTCTTATAAGTTATTTATTTGTGCTATTAAATATCAAGCACAAGACGCTGTGGATCTTCTAAAGATTCTTTGATGCGTACAAGGAAAGACACGGCTTCGCGACCATCAATAATGCGGTGATCATAAGACAGCGCGATATACATCATTGGACGCGCCTGAATTGACCCGTCAGCCATAACCATTGGTCGCTGCTGAATTTTGTGCATTCCCAAAATCGCCGATTGCGGCGCATTAAGAATTGGTGTCGACATAAGCGAGCCAAAAACGCCGCCATTAGTAATGGTGAAGCTGCCGCCCATCATATCATCCATAGATATTTTACCATCGCGCGCTTTTGTACCAAGCTCAACAATACCGCTTTCTACGCCTGCCATTGTGCGGTCTTCGCAGCCACGTAGCACTGGCACAACAAGGCCTTGCGGCGTTGATACAGCCACGCCAATATCGCAGTAATTTTTATAAACAATTTCATCACCCTGAATCTCTGCATTTACAGCAGGGAATTCGTTAAGCGCATTGACGCAAGCTTTGACGAAGAACGACATAAAACCCAATTTTGCGCCATGTTTCTTTTCGAATACATCTTTATACTGCTTACGCAAATCCATCACAGCGCCCATGTCAACTTCGTTGAATGTTGTTAACATTGCTGCAGTGTTTTGTGCTTCCTTCAAACGTTTTGCGATCGACTGACGCAAACGTGTCATGCGCACACGCTCTTCACGCTCTCCTGCTTCGCGTTTTGGCGCAGCAGGCGTTTCAACCTTATGGACCGGCACAGCATCTGGCGCAGGTGTCTCTGCCGCTTTACCATGTGTATCAAGGAAATTTTGCACGTCTTCTTTAATCAAGCGACCATCTTTGCCTGTGCCTTTGATTTTACTAGCATCAAGGCTGTGTTCATCGACAAGTTTTTGTACAGCAGGTGAAAGTTTTTCATTATCAGATGATTTATCCTCTGCTGCCTTTGGCGCATCTTCTTTCTTTTCTTCGGCTGGCGCGGCGTCATTTGCAGCTGCACCGGCTTCGATTTCACCAAGCAATGCGCCGACTTCAACATTATCGCCTTCGCCTGCGGTGATTTTTACAATCACGCCATCGCTTGGCGCGTTGACTTCTAAGGTCACTTTATCTGTTTCAAGCTCTACGATAGGCTCATCAGCCTTTACCGCTTCGCCTTCTTTTTTCAGCCAAGTGGCTACTGTTGCTTCCGATACTGATTCGCCTAGTGTTGGCACAAGAATTTCAGTCATTTATTTATCCTGATCTAGTTTTTCAATTATGGTTTAGGGCTTCTGATTACTGCCGCCGCTTAAAATAGCCATATAACTATAAAGCGATCACAAAAAAAAGAAACCCCGCTAAAATTTATTTATAACGGCGTTAAAGGTAAAACTTACTTCACAGTTAGTGCCGCATCAACAAGCGCCGCCTGTTCTTCTTGGTGACGTTTATTTGAACCCGTCGCAGGAGCAGCAGCAGCTGGACGACCAATATATTGGGCGCGGCCTGCTTTATGCTTCATACTGGTAAGAGTTTCCTCAATGTTTTCATTGACGAAATGCCATGAGCCTTGATTTTTTGGCTCTTCTTGACACCAAACAACATCGGCATTTTTAAATGCTGACATTTCTTCGACCAATGATTTCACAGGCCATGGGAAAAGCTGTTCAACACGCAGAATAACAACATCATCTTGCTTACGCTCGCGGCGTTCTTGCAACAGGTCAAAATAGATTTTACCTGAACACAAAATAATGCGTTTAATTTTCTCTGGCTTGACCAAATCATCCATATCATCATCCCACAAGACGCGGTGAAATGTACTGTCACCTGTAAATTCATGCAGTTTAGATACGGCAAGCTTGTGACGTAAGAGCGATTTTGGCGCCATATTAATCATCGGCTTACGGAATTCGCGGCACATTTGACGGCGCATAGCATGGAAAAAGTTTGCTGGTGTTGTAATATTACAAATTTGCCAGTTATCTTCCGCTGACATTTGTAAGAAACGCTCAAGGCGCGCCGATGAATGCTCTGGCCCTTGACCTTCAAAGCCATGCGGGAGGAGCATCACAAGGCCAGACATACGCAACCACTTTGCTTCACCTGATGAGATAAATTGATCGATGATCACCTGCGCCATATTTACAAAGTCACCAAACTGCGCCTCCCAAATCGTTAGCGTTTTCGGGTCTGCGAGTGAATAGCCATATTCGAAACCAAGTACAGCGACTTCTGAAAGTGGACTGTCATGGACCTCGCATAATGGTTGGCCCTCTTTGATATGCTGCAATGGAATGAACTTATCATTGGTTTCTTGATCGTATAAAATCGCGTGGCGGTGAGAAAACGTTCCGCGGCCGACATCTTGCCCTGAAAGACGCACAGAAAAATCATCATGCAACAAAGTCCCGTAAGCAAGTGTTTCAGCCATAGCCCAATCGAAGCCCTCACCAGTTTCAAACATTTTTTCTTTTGCTTTAAACTGGCGCGCAATTTTAGAATTAAGGTTAAAGTCACTTGGCGTTTCAACCAGTTTCTTACCGACTGCGCGCAAGACGTCTTCCGGTACGGCCGTGCTACCGCGACGGTCATCACCAGACGCAACTTTCAGCCCCGTCCACGCGCCTTCAAGGAAATCTGCTTTGTTCGGTTTATATGATTTTGTAGCCTCAAACGCTTCTTCAAGGTAAGCGGTAAACTCATCAACAATTTTATCGCCTTCACCTTCGGTAAGGACGCTTTCGCCCTCTAATTGGTCAGCGTAGATTTTACGCGTTGTTTCATGCGTTTTAATTTTTTTGTACATTACAGGCTGCGTAAAGCTCGGCTCATCACCTTCATTGTGACCATGACGACGGTAACAGAAAATATCAATAACAACATCTTTGTTAAATTCTTGGCGATATTCCGCCGCAATGCGCGACACATGCACCACAGCTTCTGGGTCGTCACCATTGACGTGGAAAATTGGCGCTGAGAGCATTTTGGCAACGTCAGTACAATATGGACCAGAGCGACCAAATTTAGGCGTTGTTGTGAAGCCAATTTGGTTATTAATCACAATATGCACAGTGCCGCCAACGCGGTAACCAGGAAGCTCGGAAATAAGAAGTGTTTCAGCGACAATGCCCTGCCCAGCGAAAGCCGCATCACCGTGGAGCAACATCGGCATAACTTTTTTACCATCTTGGTCATCACGCTGCATTTGTTTTGCGCGCACTTTGCCGATCACGACAGGGTTTACAACTTCCAAATGCGATGGGTTCGCTGTTAACGAAAGGTGGATCGTATTACCATCAAAATCGCGGTCAGATGAAGTACCGAGGTGATATTTCACATCCCCTGAACCTTGTACGTCTTCTGGCGTAGATGAATTGCCCTGAAATTCAGAAAAGACCGCCGTGAAAGGCTTACCCATAATGTTTGTCAACACATTCAAACGCCCACGATGCGCCATGCCAAGGACAATTTCTTCAAGGCCAAGCTGCCCGCCGCGCTTCATAATTTGTTCAATCGCAGGGATAACCGCTTCACCGCCATCTAAGCCAAAACGTTTTGTCCCTGTATATTTCGTATTCAAAAACTTTTCAAAAGTTTCCGCGGCAACAATACGCTGATAAATTGCACGTTTGCCGTTCACCGTAAAATCAGTCTGGTTACGCGGCGCTTCGATGCGCTTTTGTATCCATGACTTCTCGACAGGGTCAGATAAATGAGAAAACTCAACGCCAATAGTTTGGCAGTATATCTGTTTGAGCGCACTCAGCACGTTATCAAGCGTGGCATATTCCATGCCCAATACACCGTTTAAGAAAATACGGCGGCTATAATCACTTGGCTCAAAGCCATAATGAGAAGGGTCTAATTCTGGATGATATTCTTTTTCTTTTAACTCAAGAGGATCAAGGTCAGCAATTAAGTGGCCACGTGCACGATAAGCACGAATAAGCATTAAAGCACGCACAGAATCGTTCGCGGCTTGCTTAATGGATTCTGGATCTGCAGTGAAACTTTGTGTATGTGGCTGACCTTGCGCTTCCACAATATCAGCGCTCGCCCCTTGATGGACATGTGTGTGTTTTTCAAAAGACGAAAACGCATTTTTTGCGCGTCTGTTTTCTTCTGGTGTCCAGCTTGCACCATTAAGCTCTTTGAGGATCTCAACTTCATTATCATTAAGTGCGGAAAATATAGATTTCCAGCTTGCGTCTACTTTTAAGGGGTCAATTAAATACTGACTATAAAGATGTGCGATATATTCTGCATTTGTGCCCGTAAGGATCGCTTCAAAGTTTTGCGCTGCGGCTGTCATATTATTTCCTATTTTACAGTAGTTACCTTATTAAAATTACTTATATCTTATATAAATGTATAATGACTTTTCGCAAATCAACGAAGTCTATTTCATGGATTTATGCACCATTAACATGGGGCGGCGCCTATCTTTTCGCCCTTAGCACTTCGGTTAGGTCCGTCAGAGCCGTATCTTCATCTGGTGAGGTGTTGAGATCAGCTTTTAATGCAGGGTTTGCAACGCCAACAACAAGGTTAGAAAGTGAGCCCCATAGCCCCTTATCATCAGCATCATCCTGAGATTCATCAAAAGCGCCCGCGATATATGTGGCAACGCCCATGACCAGTTCTTTATATGCTTTGACTTCGTTATCGACTAAACGCCCATCAAGAAGTTTAATCCCCTGCGCGATATCATCAAGCGCACTTTCCGCATCAAGATCCCACGCCGCCCAGTAATTCTTACGGCGTAAAGCTTCGCTCGCGATTTCTGCGATAATCGGGTGAGATGAAAACTTTCCTGCTGATTTTTTTAATATTCTCTCTAAGGCCGCGCGCTCTTTTTCATCAGCGCTTGATGCACCCTCATCGTCAATATGGCTCATCCATACACCCACTTTATACACGGAGCCCGCAAGAAGGTTTTGTTCGTCTGGGTGAAAAATATTGAAATCTGACATAAAGGCTTTCCTTATTTTTTGGATAGAGATTTAAAACATATGTGTCGGCGGGATAGAGAGCACATCAGCAAGCTGCCTGAGCGCCATATATTCTTCGCCCGAAATATTATACAAATATACGCCGCTGCGCGGGTCACGTCCTTCGCGCCATGCATAGATGCGCTCGCGCAAGGCAATCCATAAGCGCTGAAAATCCGTCATTTCGCCGTCACCATCCATTTCACGGTAAGCTAGCGCCACCGAAAGGCCAATTTCATAAAGGTTCTGACGCATCGCATCCATTTCGCGCGGCGGCAATTCATCTTGCAATTTACCAATTAATTGACGGCATTCATTAGGTACGGCCTCTAAATTCTTTTGCCAATCTGGCCATTTATCTTGATTAGCAACCGTCATCTCCATAATGCGCTGCACAAGCTCAGACTTACAAAAATCTTCAGAATAGCCGCGCACAATAGCTGCAAGCGCTTGCAATTCTTGCTCTTCGGACTCATTACCGCCCGTTGTATCAGACTGGGAAACCCAATAGCCAACGCGGTAAGGCATTTTGACAAGCAAATCGATTTCTTCTTCTTCTAAACGTTCTATAAAATCCATAATCAGACCCATTTTTAAACAGAAAACTAACGCCTATAAGAATACCACCTCAGCAGAATTTTTTAAAGCGCAATAATCTAACCATAAAAGATTAAAGAAAACATAAAAAAGCAGGAGCCCCGAGGAGCTCCTGCTAACATTATATAAGGCTTTAAATATGTTTTAAAAATACTTTACATCTAATTCGCCTTTAATATAAAGCAAAGAGCATGCCAGTGGCGGCGGTTTATTTTATGACATAAAGTCAACAACTTAGGAAAATGACCACCATTTGCACACCGTGCCAACCGTCCCAAAACAGGTCACGCAAGCATATACCGTCCCAAAAAGACACATTCAACGTACGGCGCCCCGCCGCGCAAAACAAGCACAATAAAATGCCACAAAAAAAATGCCAGCATTACACCAGCATATTTTTAATTTTTCTAAACGTTATTTTTCGATTACACCAAATTTTTTATAAATTCACAATGACAATAATGCGTCGATATAAAAACCCAAACTGCCTATAAGCATGAGTGTTGTCACTGTAATTAATGCGGCGTTTATATTCGTTCCCATATTCGCTCCTTATATATTGTTTTCTTAAACCATTCATCTTATTTTACATATGCAATCTGTGTGCCAAATACAGATACCCCTTACCAGCATCTTACAAACAAGAAAAAACACCGGCATTGCGCCGGTGTATGTGTGAGGATGAGGTGTGTGTGTGTGAGTAAGTGCGTGTAGTGTCTTATGCTTATTAGCTTAATTGTTAATTTTGTACCCTGAACTTACGTTTAAAACGGCAACATCATTTCAACATAGTACCCAACGTTATTGGGTATAAATTGATCTACGTTGCTTACGAGCATTGTTGTTAAACCGATTATCGCCGCCGTGTAAAAAAAAGTCTTTCCCATTATATCCATCCTTTTGCTCGTATCATAATATTGATAATTTCTATGTTTACATAAGCAAACACTATGCCAAAACTACATGTAACGTAAAAATCAGGAGCACAAAGACAGTAACACACTGAAATACATTACTATTTTACATGATGTCAGACGCCGCAAAAAAAGCGCATCGCGCTGTTATGGAAATTATTGCCGAGCACAAACGACCTAACAGTACCATTTTTACCCAGTTAGGAGAGCTTTTAAGGCCGGAACAAGCGCTGAGAGGGTGTTTATTTGCGCATCAGGCTTGGCAAAGGCTAAGCGCCGCGCCGAAACGTAGCCACCATTAATGGCGATACTTTGCAAGCCGAGCGCACGAGCAACATAGGGCTCCTCATGTGAATCGCCAATGATAAAGCTTCGCTTCGCATCAATGTTAAGCGTAGAAATATAAGCGCCTAGCCTCTCTTGCTTGGTCAGCTTATGCGTAATATCAGCATCACATATATTTCCGCAGATATGATCAAAGCATGAAGCGAGCCCAGCGGCGGATATTTCGTGTGTTAGCAAATCGTGACGATGATTACTCAATATTGTAATATGATACCCAAGCCCTTTTAAATCATCAAGCACAGCACGCGCATCAGCACGCAGCACATATTCCCCGTCTAACGCATGTAAATACGCCTTATAAAACGCCGCATTCGCCGCATCAGCTTTTTCAAGGTATTCATCTATAGAAACACCCGCCTTTTCATAGCTATGAATAATTGGGCAGGTATAAAGCGCGCGCCATGCATCAACATCGCGCGCGGGATGATTAAAAATAGAAAGCGCCGCATTACACCCCTCGACCCATGCATTGACATCATCTAACAATGTCCCATTCCAGTCAAAAACGGCTAAAGGCAGCGCTTTACTCATTTTAAATCTTTTTATTGCGTGGATTATGCGGCAATTGCTTTAACAACCGCATCACCTAAGCCCGCAGGGCTTTCGGATACAACAAAGCCAGCAGAGCGCATTGCGTCCATTTTCGCAGGCGCAGTGTCATCACCGCCAGAAATAATCGCACCGGCATGGCCCATACGTTTACCTGGAGGAGCCGTTGCACCAGCAATAAAGCCCGCAATTGGTTTTTTCTTTTTGAGGCTTTTGTAATATTCAGCGGCTTCAACTTCTGCCGCACCGCCAATTTCACCAATCATCAAAATTGCTTCTGTTTCATCGTCTTCCATGAACATTTCAAGGCAGTCAATAAAGTTTGTACCATTAACAGGGTCGCCGCCAATGCCGATACAGGTTGATTGACCAAGGCCAACAGCGCCTGTTTGTGCAACGGCTTCATAAGTCAAAGTGCCTGAGCGTGAAACAATGCCAACCTTACCGCGCGTGTGGATGTGACCTGGCATAATACCAATTTTACATTCACCAGGCGTAATAACGCCAGGGCAGTTCGGGCCAATAAGGCGTGAAGATGCACCATCAAGCGCACGGTTAACTTTGACCATGTCTAAAACAGGGATACCTTCAGTAATACAAACAATCAATTCAAATTCCGCGTCAATTGCTTCTAAAATCGCGTCCGCGGCAAATGGCGGCGGCACATATATAACAGAGGCATTAGCGCCTGTTTGTTCGCGCGCCTCAATCACAGTATCAAAAACAGGAAGGTTTAGGTGCTTTGCACCGCCCTTACCAGGCGTAACGCCGCCTACCATTTTCGTGCCATAAGCAATGGCTTGTTCTGAGTGGAACGTCCCTTGAGAGCCAGTGAAGCCCTGACATATAACTTTTGTATCTTTATTAACCAGTACTGACATTATGCACAGACTCCATATTTACGTTTGAGAATCATTATTAAATCGGCCTTTAGTATAACAGCGCCGGATATAAAAACAATATCCGTGCCGCCAAGTTCACAACTATTTAAATAATAATGCCAAAAAACACCCCGCATCGCTTTTCGCCATGCGGGGTATTACATATATTATATGACGCTGCGCTTATTATTTTAACTTCATCTCAATCATTTTTTCGGCGATCTGAATGGCGTTTAGCGCTGCGCCTTTACGAAGGTTATCTGCAACGCACCAGAAATTCAGGCCATTTTCAACCGTGATGTCCTCACGAAGACGGGAGACAAACACGTTATCTTCGCCGGCAATTTCAACAGGGGTGACATATTCAATTTCAGTTTCCAAATCGATTAACTGGATACCCGGCGCCTTGTTCCACGCTTGCTTTGCTTGCACGGCCGTAATTTCATCTTCAAATTCAACATTAATCATCTCCGCATGACCAACAAAAACTGGCACACGCACACAACTTGCGCAGATTTTGATTTTTGGGTCGAGAATTTTTTTCGTCTCAACAACCATCTTCCACTCTTCTTTGGTCATATGGTCATCCATGAAGGCATCAATTTGCGGAATACAGTTAAAAGCAATCTGCTTTGGATGCACTTCAGGGGTCGGGTAGTCATTCGCGTAAATACCGCGCGTTTGGTTAAACAGTTCATCCATTGCTGATTTACCGCCGCCTGATACGGACTGATATGTTGCCACAACAACGCGCTTAATTTTTGCTACGTCATGCAGCGGTTTTAACGCGACCATCATTTGTATCGTTGAGCAATTCGGGTTTGCGACAATGTTTTTCTTTGCAAAATCTTTAAGCGCTTCAGGGTTAACCTCAGGAACAACCAAAGGCACATCTGGATCCATGCGGAAATGTGATGTGTTATCAATCACCACAGCACCTGCTTCGGCGGCACGCGGCGCAAATTTTGCCGAAACCTTACCGCCCGCTGATGAAAAGACAAAATCAATACCCTTAAAGTCAAAATCATCAAGACTTTTAACTTTAATGTCTTTATCGCCAAATGATAATTCACGCCCTGCAGAGCGCGATGAAGCCAGTGCGTGGATTTCATCCACTGGGAAACCGCGCTCATCCAATGTTTTTAAAATTTCGCGCCCGACATTACCTGTCGCGCCGACAACAGCCACTTTATAACCCATTGGTTACCACCTTTTTCAATCTAATTTATTTTATGAATTTATTTGGTTTCTAGCACTTCTGGCGCGGCAATTGCAATCTTAAAAATGCTTAAATTTACCGAGAGCGGCGCATCACC
>DELD01000040.1:10157-11044 GCA_002354205.1 Micavibrio sp. UBA2705
ATTTACCGAGAGCGGCGCATCACCGCCACATTCACGCCCCGCGCAAAACGCAACAACCTTTACCCGCCAATCAGGATGGTACATATCCGCATGCGCCAAGAAACGTTCAAAAGTCGGGTAGAAATCTGTACTACGCGCCCCAACCTTTAAAATACCATCTTCATAGCCATAGGTAAGTACGGGGTATTTCGCCGTAACGTCATCAATAAAGCCTGACATCTCTGTATCCGTAATAGGCAGGCGCACAAGACTTGGCACTAAAGGGGTCAATGCCTCTGCGGCTTGCAATTTCACACGCGCACGCTCAACCGTGCCAGACTGAACCACAATAACAATAGAAAGAATAAGCGCAACGCCCAGCGGCACCACCGCAATTGTCAACATACTGCCTTGCGCGACAAGCGTTAAAAACTCCGACGTATGGCGTTTAAAGCGATTCCAAAAACGCATACGTTCAAGGCGCGCATTACTGCCTGAGCCAAAAATAATATCTGTCAGATCCGTGAAAATGCCCATATTATTCCCCCCACGACAAATAGCCGCGCACACGCACGCGACCATATTTATCTAGCGTTGAAAGCTTTTCAACCTTACGTGCATTTGGGTTTTCCAAATAACTTGCCGGCACAAGCGCATCCCATTTAATGCGCCCATCACTCTGCAATTCATAAAGCACTAGTGTGCCTTCTGCTTCTTCCATTTCCTCAAGAATCATGCCTAAATCAGAAAGCATCGGGTGTATTTGTGATGAACGCACATCACGCGAAAGCGTTTCAAGCTCCGCAATCGCGGTTTGCGTATTTTTTTGCGCCTGCTTAATCTCCGCACTAATAGAGCTTGTGACAAACGCGCCCGTGCCGATATAAATAACAAGCAGCAAGTTTAAC
>DELD01000061.1:0-20623 GCA_002354205.1 Micavibrio sp. UBA2705
GCGTTTATAAATTCAAAAACTGGAAAAAAGCGCAAGATTTCGCTATGCGTATCGGCGCACTCGCCGAAGACGAACAGCACCACCCCGCTATCTTGCTTGAATGGGGCAAAGTCAAAATTACATGGTGGACACATGCAATAAGCGGCCTGCACAAAAATGACTTTATCTGCGCTGCAAAAACCGATGAAATATTTAATGATCTATAAACAAAAAGCGGCTCAAAAAGCCGCTTTTTCCTCATTCTTAAAGCTAATTAGGCTTCTTAAAAGCGATTAGCCATCGTCACATAAACACCACTTTTCACATCCGCAGTTTTGTCCTCGCATTTATTCCATGCGTCTACACTATATGCGGCCATTCTTGCGTCTAAGCTATCTACATCTATTGGTGTATCTATCTTATCGCCGTATGCATCTTTTGCCATTGCAACAAAACAATTGCGCGAGACAATCTGATTTTTAGGGCGCATTGGGAACCCCTCGCGTTTTACAAAAAAATCTGTTTCTATCATAAACTGTGTGTAAGCAGACTTCTTTGTAAATATACCCTTTAGTGCTGTGGCTGGCTTAACGGCCGCATTAATGTATAAATTTTGCGCAAAGCTGAAATTCGCCGCATACTCCGCATTACGTAAATCCACGGCTTCGCCAAGATTAACATATTTATCGGTCATTTCATTAAAAATGGCACTGAGTGTTGTTTGCTGCTTTTCTGACATGATGTATATCCCTGTTATATGAATTACTCAGATTATTTACATAACATAAAGCCTCCCCTGAGTTATGTCAACATTAAAAATCTGCCCTCGCGTTTATACTGGCTTTACTTTTACTCCCTCTAAATACGCGGTACGCCGCTGCCAATATTTTGATTGTTAGACCCCTGTGGTTTAGGACGAATAAAGCGGCTATTGACCGTAGCTTTTATTTTATCTTTACCATCTCTATCGCCGGGGGTATAAGCTGGGTGGCTCCACGCATTATATGTGTCGCGCGGGGAAAAGTTTATCATTGTAGATCTATGACGGCTCACACTGTGGCGTACAGTTGTTGCCTTACGCGGTAAGCGGTCAAACCCTGCAAATTGTAATTCCACATTATACGCTGCCGCGACATCATGTAACGCAACAATTTGTTCTGTTAAGCCTGCAAGTTCCTCACGCGAATAAGACGCGCCATCAACATCAATAGAGAACGAATAGCTCCCTAAAGACGTGCCGTATTTTTCATGTAAACGCTGGAAAATATTCTCGCCACGCCCCATATTCTGGGCAAGTTTCTTTATATCGATGCCAGCATCACCTGCGGCAGATAGTGTTTCTTCAAATTCTGCCTGTATACGCACAGGCAAACCAGACATGAAACTAGACAGCCTTGCCAATTGGCGCTCATGTTCAATTTGCTGCGGTGTTTGTGCTGCTGGTTCATTAAAAAACAAACGCAATACGGGAAAATCTTTAAAGCCCATTTCTTACCAACCTGTTGTGTTATTCGTTACGATTATTATACATAAACAGGCACAACCATAATGTCAACCCTAAGCTTTGCTTATCACCCTTTATGCAAACTATCCCAAACATCTAAATAATCAGGCTGAAAATTATCACCCTCTAACGCTTGTGCCGTCGGGCGCATGATGTAACGGCTTTCAAACATAAAGGCCATACCGCCATCTAAATATTGTGGCGCAAGTTCGGTATTACTCGCCTTTTGATATGTCTTGGCGTCAGGGCCATGTGCAGACATGCAATTATGCAATGAATAACCACCAGGAACAAAGCCATCAGCCTTGCCGTCATATTCGCCGTTTATCATGCCCATAAATTCGCTCATAATATTACGGTGGAAATAAGGTGGGCGGAAAGTATTTTCTGCGACCATCCAGCGCGGTGGGAAGACAACAAAATCAAGGTTCGCTGTGCCTTCGATTACGCTTGGCGATGTTAACACGGTAAAAATTGACGGATCAGGGTGGTCGAAACTGACGCTGTTGATCACGTTGAAATTTTTAAGGTCATATTTATACGGCGCATAATTGCCATGCCACGCCACAACATTTAACGGCGATGAACGCAATGGCGCAGACCATAATTTTCCCGCAAATTTCGCGATCATCGTCATCGCGCCCTCTTTTTCTTCATAAGCAGCTTCGGGGGTTAGGAAATCGCGCTCATTAGCAAGGCCGTTCGCGCCAATGGGACCGCGCGCAGGAAGCTCTAACGGGCTGCCGTAATTTTCGCAAATATAGCCTGATATGTCTTCGCAGCCCTCAGCCAAATCGACAGCGAATTTAATGCCGCGCGGAATCACAACAATTTCCTCGGGCGCGGCTTCAATCACGCCCATTTCACTGCGAATAACCATGCTACCTTGCTGCGGGACAATTAATAACTCCCCATCAGCATTGTAAAAATAACGCCCATGATCCGCCATCGACTGATTGGCTTGATAAACATGCACCGCAAGGCCTGACCATTCATCAATATTGCCATTACCTGCAACTGTGTGTATGCCGTCTATGAAATCTCTATGCTTATGAAGGATGGCGCGCTGCCCCCAACGCATTTGGTTCGGGGAAACTACGCTATCACAAAACGGCGCGCTTTGAAAATCAGATGCGCGTTCATAGGGAACATAGCGCCCATGACAAACTGAGGGGTAGAGCCGATACAGCCAGCTTCGCTTATTTGCCGCTTTTGGCGCGGTAAAGGATGAGCCGCTAATTTGTTCTGCGTAAAGCCCATAAGGCGCACGCTGCGGTGAATTTTGTCCTTCAGGAAGCGCCCCCGTCTTTGCTTCACTAGCAAAATGGTTCCCAAAACCTAACATATATCCGCGCGTATCCATAAAAAATCCCCTTATAATATTTATAAGGGGTATTTTATGCGTCCGCTAAGCTTCTCGCAAGCACAATCTAGCCTTTAAGTAAGCTCTCTAGCTTTTGAACAGCTTCAACAGAAAGCGGTTTTTCTTGATATTGTTTAACAAATTTATACTGCATAGATTCTTCTTTATCACGTTCCTGTGATGATGATGTCAGCATGACCACAACGCTTGCTGGGTCGCTATGCATTTTTGTGTACTCTGCCAAAAATTCATGGCCGTTCATGCGCGGCATATTAATATCCAGTAAAATCATTTCAGGCGGCTTATCAAGCTGCGCCAAGATCTCTAAGCCTTCTTTGCCATCATAGGCCTTAAGGATCTCAATATCATTGTTGTATTCTTCTAAGATACACGAACAGATAAACTGATCTGTCTCACTGTCATCAATAACCAATACGCGCTGAATCATATATTTATAACCTGTGCTGTTTGCTTTTTTCATCTCAGAACATAATATACTAAATCAAGAGCATTAAAAACATCCTAATTGTTAAATTCTATGCAAGAGTCTTTACTTATTAGTTAACAGAATTATAAAACTTATATATAGTGAAGTTTATAGACGTTACAGCTACACTAAAGCTTAACAAACATACCAAGGGGTTACGTATGACCACATCCTTCCACAATCATTTAGACCAAGAATTAAACGCCATTAAAGAGGCCGGTCTTTATAAGGGCGAGCGCCCCATCCACAGCCAGCAAAGCGCAGAGATAACAGTTGCCAACGACCAAAGCGTTTTAAATTTCTGCGCAAATAACTATCTTGGTCTTGCCAATAACCCCTTATTGATTAGCGCCGCGAAAGACGCGCTTGATAGCTACGGCTTTGGCATGGCTTCGGTACGCTTTATCTGCGGTACGCTTGATATCCACAAACAGCTTGAAGCGCGGATTTCTAAATTCACAGGCAAAGAAGATACGATTTTATATCCATCCTGTTTTGATGCCAATGGCGGTCTATTTGAAACATTACTCACTGCCGAAGATGCAATTATTAGTGACGCGTTAAACCATGCAAGCATCATTGATGGCATCCGCCTTAGCAAAGCGCAGCGTTATCGTTATAACAACAGTGACATGACTGATTTAGAGCGCTGCTTAAAAGAATCGCAATCTGCACGCTACCGCCTAATCGCAACAGATGGCGTATTTTCAATGGATGGCTATATTGCCAAGCTGCCTGAGATTTGCGCTTTGGCAGAAAAATATGATGCTTTGGTCATGATTGATGATTGTCACGCCGCAGGTTTTATGGGCAAAAATGGCGGCGGCACGGCGGATTACCACAATGTCGTCGACAAAATTGATATTATCACCGGTACACTTGGTAAAGCACTTGGCGGCGCATCAGGCGGTTATATTTCTGCGCGCAAGCCCGTCATTGAAATGCTGCGTCAACGTTCGCGCCCTTATTTATTTTCAAATACCCTCGCCCCAGTTATTGCCGCGACATCCATTGCCGTGCTTGATATGTTAGAAAAAGATGGCGCAGCAATGCGTAAAAAACTCCAAGAAAATAGTGCTTATTTCCGCGCAGAAATGACCAAGCTCGGCTTTGACTTACTCGATGGCGACCACCCGATTATCCCTGTCATGCTGTATGACGCGGCGCTCGCGTCCAAATTCGCCGACGAGATGTTACAGCGCGGCGTTTATGTTGTCGGCTTTTCATTCCCCGTCGTGCCCAAAGGCCAAGCACGCATACGTACACAAATGTCTTGCGCCCATAATAAAGAGCATTTAGACAAAGCCATTGCTGCCTTCGCAGAAGTCGGCAGAAAACTCGGCGTATTACAAAGAAAGACCGCATAATATGAAAGCACTATCTAAACTAAAAGCCGAAGAAGGTATCTGGATGATTGAGGATGCGGATATACCGCAAATCAGCCCGAGCGAAGTTTTAATAAAAATCAAAAAAACAGCGATTTGCGGCACGGATATTCATATTTACAACTGGGATGAATGGTCACAAAAAACCATCCCCGTCCCCATGATTACAGGCCACGAATATGTTGGAGAAATTGTTGAGATCGGCAGCGACGTTACAACAGTAAAAGTCGGCCAGCGTGTATCTGGTGAAGGCCATATTGTCTGCGGTCAGTGTCGTAACTGCCGCGGCGGGCGCCTGCATTTATGCCCTAAAACCATTGGCATAGGCGTAAATATTCAAGGCGCTTTTGCCGAATATTTAAAACTTCCCGCCAGCAATGTCTGCCCCATCCCTGATGAAATTCCTGATGAAATAGCGGCGATTTTCGACCCCTTTGGCAATGCCGTTCATACTGCATTATCATTCAACCTTGTCGGTGAGGATGTTCTGATCACCGGCGCAGGCTCTATTGGTATTATGGCGGCAGCTGTTTGCCGTCACGCAGGCGCGCGCCACGTTGTGATTACAGACATTAACCCATACCGCCTAGAGCTTGCAAAAAAAATGGGCATTGAACATGCCGTCAACGTTGAGAAAACAGATATGAAAGCTTTAATGAAAAAGCTGCATATTACAGAAGGCTTTGATGTTGCGCTTGAAATGTCTGGCGCAGCCCCTGCTTTCCAGACAATTTTTGACACAATCATTCACGGCGGCAAAATCGCGCTGCTCGGCATTCCGCCCAGTGACATGCCTGTTGATTGGAACCAAGTCATTTTCAAAGGCCTGACCTTAAAAGGTATTTATGGCCGCGAAATGTACGAAACATGGCATAAAATGAAAATGATGGTTATGGGGGATCTTGATATCAGCCCGATTATCACCCATGAATTTAACATTGATGAATACCAAGAAGCCTTTGCCATTGCGCGCTCAGGACAATCAGGCAAAGTTATTCTCAACTGGGACTGAGCCCCGCTTTTCTAGTAAACAGAAACAAAAAATGGCACCCTTAAAAAAGGGTGCCAAAGTTGTGCAGGACTTTAGTGGAGTGTGTAGAAGTTGTTAGGCCGCTTTAATATGCGTCTTCTCGACAGGCTGCGGGTAGCCGCCACGCTGCGGTTCACGATGAATATGCGTCTGTGCGTAATCAACGCCCATGCCATAGCTGCCATAATGAGTGCGGATAATATCTAATGTCGCTTCATAACTTTCCGCGCGCGCCCAGTCGCGTTGCAGCTCTAACAAGACTTGCAGCGATGTCATCGGCACGGCGCCCGCCTTTTCAGCGCGCGTCATCGCTGCATATTGCGCTTCAGGGCTAACTTCGCCGCACGCATCGCCGATGATATACACTTCATAACCATCTTTTAACGCACAAAGCGTTGGGAAATTGACGCAAGCGCCAGTCCAAAGACCTGAAATAACAATTTTCTTGCGGCCGCTCGCTTTAATGGCGTTGACAACATTTTTATCTTCCCAAAAATTCATAGTCGTGCGTTCATGCGGGTCTTGTTGTAAAACTTCAAGAAGCTCAGGCCAGACATAGCCAGAGAAAGCTTCGCTTTCAATACTCGTCAGAACTGTCGGCGCATTAAAAGCGCGCGCGGTTTTTGCCAGCGCTATCGTGTTGTTTTTCAAAAGCTGCGTATCAATTGAACGCACACCAAAAGCCATTTGCGGCTGCTGGTCAACGAAAACAAAAACAGCATTTTCAGGGTTTAGGAGGTGTTGTGTAGCAAAAGTCATAAGCGTTATCCTTCTCTTATAAATGTAATTAATTTAAATTGAGCAACTTCTAAGATAAGCATCGGTGCAAATAAGGGCTGACCAAGCAGCAAGCAAGGCTTGGTCATATCAGGACAAACGGTTTCATTGGGGTTGAAACATTCGCCTGTGCGCTTATTTGTAGTAAAGTATGGAATGATAGTGGAATATATTAATTAATAAAAAGTTAACGTAAATTTTATCTATATAACCATTTGTAAAACAACATTATTTATACAGAAAAACACATGAAGCACAGCGAATCACCTTCAAATATTTACCAAATTGAAAAGACAGAAAGCCATCCAGCGCCTAAATTTGGTCGCATCGGCGTGGTGCTGGTCAATTTAGGCACGCCTGATGGCACTGATTATTGGTCAATGCGCAAATATTTATCGGAATTTTTAAGCGATACGCGCGTGATTAATCTGCCTAAACTGCTTTGGCAGCCGCTTTTGCAAGGTATTATTCTTTCCACCCGCCCGACGCGCAGCGGTAAGGCTTATCGTTCGATTTGGAATAATGAAAAAGACGAATCGCCGTTAAAAACCATTACACGCGCGCAATGTGAAAAAATATCCGCGCGGCTTAGTGAGGCGCATCCTGATATTGCGGTGACATGGGCAATGCGTTACGGCAACCCATCCATTAAAAGCGCTATAGATAAACTCAGCGCACAGGGCTGTAGCAAGATTCTCTTTTTCGCGCTTTATCCGCAATATAGTGCGACGACGACAGCATCAGTTTTTGACAAAGCGTTTGAACACCTTAAAACCATGCGCTGGCAGCCTGCGATACGCACATCAAGCCCATGGTATGATCGCGATGATTATATTGACGTTCTCGCCGCGAGCGTAAACAGCAAGCTCGCCACACTCGACCAGCCGCCCGAATATATTTTGACATCATTTCACGGCTTGCCACAGAAATACTTAGAGAAAGGCGATCCTTACCACTGTATGTGCGTTAAAAATTCACGACTTCTGCAAGAGCGCCTTAATTGGCCTAAAGAAAAATGGCTGACAACATTCCAATCGCGCTTTGGCCCTGCGAAATGGTTGCAGCCCTACACTGAACCCGCATTAATTGAGCTCGCACAAAAAGGCGTAAAACGCGTTGCAATCCTCTCACCCGCCTTTGTCTCAGACTGCATTGAAACGCTTGAGGAACTTTCCATAGAAGCAAAAAATGCATTCCTAGAACATGGCGGCGAAGCGTTCACCTACATACCATGCCTTAATGACGAAGATGCGCATATGGATTTGTTGACAGGGTATATACAGCAAGAACTACAAGGCTGGATATAGCCGCAGAGTAAACGTGAAGTCTAACGGATTTCAAAGCGAATTTTCGTACCGCGTGAGAGAATAAGAAAATCACTATGCGTATTATTTTCGTTTTTATGGAAGTTCACATCAATAAAGGCTGAATCTAAACGCTCTAAATCTGAATCTGCGAATTGCTCAAACGAAACACGCAGCTTATGAAACTCGACTGAATGTTCTGGCACGGATTTATTCTTATGCTTGACGATGCGGTCATCAATCAAAATTTCATCACCAAAAGCCGCATTACGAATAAATATATTTTTTATATGGTTCATTTTACCCTCACTCGTACAAAATTTACCAATCAATGGGTATGAGCCTATGCCTATTTTTTGACAAGCGCAAGAAAAACTTACCATAACACCTACAAGCAATACAAAAAAAGCGGCTCACCATCAGCCGCTTTTCTCTATATTTTTTAATCCAAACTTTTATTACTGGCCTTGCGCCAATGTATAACCGCGCTCGCCGTCAAACTCATAAAGATTCTCAACCTTTATAAATTCAAGCCCTGCATCTTTAATTGCCTGCAGCTGTGCAATAATCATATCATGCGACATCAGCGCCGTTTTCTGGAAACGGCAACACCAATGATCTGAACAGAATGTGTCGGGGTGACCATTCGGCCAGACCTTTACACCGCGATTAGCAATAATTTGCAGCTCTAGCCCTTCTGCCGCCTTAATCCGCGATGCAAGGCTTTCTGGCGTGCCATCAAAATTAATAAAGATATCCGCGCCGACAAGTTCTTTACTCTGCGTTTTACGCGGCTTTAATGGCGGTAATTTTAAACCTTCTTTTGCCCCGCTGCCGTAATCAACAGCCTTAAACTGGCTTGGTGTTTGCCCTAAACGCGCAATCACTGCGGCGGCAAAGCCTTCTGTACCGACTTTTTCTTTGGAAAGCTCAGCATCATAAATATCGCCTGTATGTATACCATCTTCCAAAGTTTTAAACCACGCATTATGCACTTTCGTTGCAACTTCACTTTGCCCAATATGGTTCAGCATTAATACAGCCCCTAGCAATAAGCCCGAAGGGTTCGCAATGCCTTTGCCTGATATGTCAGGAGCAGAGCCATGCACCGCTTCAAACATCGCGAAATCATCACCAACATTACATGAACCACCAAGCCCAACAGAACCTGTAATTTCAACGGCAACGTCTGAGATAATATCGCCATAAAGATTCTCAGTAACAATCACATCAAAATCATTTGGGCGCGCCGCAACGCGTGCGATGCCGATATCAATGATGTAATGGTCTTTTTCAATATCAGGATATTCTTCGCCGATTTCATCAAAGACACGGTGAAACAAGCCATCCGCCATTTTCATGATATTGTCTTTAATCATACATGTGACTTTTTTGCGGCCATTTGCGCGCGCATATTCAAACGCATAGCGCACAATACGTTCACTGCCCGGACGCGAAATAAGTTTCAGCGACTGGACAACGTCCTGCGTTTGGCGGTGCTCAATGCCTGCGTATAAATCTTCTTCATTTTCACGAATAATCACCATATCCATCCCTGGGAAATTTGTTTCCACATATGGATGATATGACACACATGGGCGCACATTCGCATAAAGCCCTAATGATTTACGTACCGTCACGTTTAGCGATTTGAAGCCGCCACCTTGCGGCGTTGTAATCGGCGCTTTTAAAAATACTTTGGTACGGCGCAGCGAATCCCAGCTGCTTTCTTCAATGCCGTTTTGAATGCCGCGCGTGTAGACCGCTTCACCAATCTCAATTTCTTCAATATCTAACTGCGCCCCTGCTGCATTTAATATATCCAGCGTTGCATCCATAATTTCTGGACCAATACCATCACCGCGGGCAACTGTAATCGGAGTCTTACTCATTATATTATCCTTTTGAAAAACGTAAATGTGGAGGGGCGTGTAAGAATTTCTGCGTTAATTATAAACAAAAACCCGCTTCGCCAAAAGGGCAAAAGCGGGTTTCTTAAAAAAACTTCTTGCGCAAAGATGCGCGGAACGTAACTTACATCACGTAATAAGCTCTGACGAAGCCAAAAATCAGCAAAAATGAACTAACGCCCAGCACGCCTAAAGTCAATAATACACCCGCTGTACGACCAAAAGACACTTTACTTGTCTTTGAAAGGCCAAAGGCGTGCAATACCCGCGCGATAAATAAAGCCGCACCAAGCGCATGCATTAGTACAATGCTTGTTTGTTGCATTTCAACCAAATACAGCAGCAATAAGGCCAGCGGTACATATTCAATAAAATTACTATGGACACGAATGGCTTTGGCTAAAACATGTTCGCCGCCATCACCAATGCCGACTTTGTATTTCCAGCGCATACGCACAATGCGCAAAGTCAGAAAGATAAATAAAAGGCCAAGTAAGCCCGCATAATAACCAATAATCATAGAATAAATCCTTTTTATAATTCTTGATAAGCATAGATGAACGTAGGCAAATAACAAAATTAAAAAAAATATGATCCAAACCAAATCTGCTGCGTATAAAGAGTACATAGGTTATGTGAGGTGCTTATTGTAAGGCCTCAACCGCATAGCCGTTTATTTATACATAGCTCATCTTGCTTAACAAAAAGGAGATAAAAATGACAAATGTATTAACACTCACGGCGCCATTAATGCGCCGCACTGTTGGTTTTGACCGTTTCAACGACATGTTCGACACTTTATTCGAGGAAAAGTCGACCGCGCAGGACCATTACCCCCCACATAATATAGAAAAAATCGGTGACGATGATTATCGTATCACGATTGCTGTCGCTGGCTTTAGCGACAAAGAGATTGATATTGTCTTTAAAGGCGACACGCTTAGCATAACAGGGAATCGCAAAGAAGACGAAAGCGATCAGCCTGTAGAAATGCTCTATCAAGGCATTGCCGCACGGTCTTTTGAGCGCAATTTCCGCCTTGCTGACCATATTAAAGTGGTGGATGCCGACCTTAAAAACGGCCTTCTGAGCATCGCTCTAAAACGCGAAGTGCCAGAAGAAAGCAAACCGCGCTTTATAAAAATTAAGCATTAAAAGCGCCCAACATATAAATAATATATAGCTGCAGAGTTCTCCCCCTTGTCTTTATCTGACATAAAGATCAGATAATGCGCAGCGTAAAAGAAAAGCCGCCAAACATATTGTGTTTCGCGGCTTTTCTCTGTTATCTCGAACCAATGCTACGCGCAGCACGCTTTTAATCGGTGCAGCCGCCTATACCGTATTTGTTAAATTGGCACTCTGGGCCCTTTAAAGTTTCGCGACCGACCTCATCTGCCCACGCTTCAGCGCGCGCCGCCTTATCTGCCCCTTTATCTGCGCAGCCCGCTAACGGCGCAATAAGAAAAACTAAACATAAAACAACATAGCGCATTTGACCTCCTTCTTCTTACAAGACCTCGACACATTAGATAACATGCATCAAGATAATTATACCGCAAAGACAATTGCTTACCTGTTTTTTTTGACGTACGCCTCTGCAATTTCCTAACCTTCGATTGTAGTTGCTGGTATTCAACAACACATATTTTAAAAGGAGAACAACAATGAAAGATCAATTTAACCAAGAAGATAAAACATTGGACGTTCAACCAGAAGCGACAGTAGCGCAGCCAAAACCTGCGCCGCTTACGCTCGGTAAATAATTAAAATTTATATTTAAAGAATTTTTATTATTGTACCCTCTGCTCTTCACAGCGCAGAGGGTATTTTTATCCGCAGAGAAATTCTAAACGTTTTGCTGTACTTCACCCGAAGTATCTTCGCGTTCAACAATTTCAAAATCATCAGGATTTAATTCGCCAATATTTTCAAAGAACACACGGTTCCGCCCGCCCTCTTTGGCCTTATAAAGCTCACTGTCTGCGCGTTCCAACAATGTAGGTATCGGATGATCGCCGCCATCAATCAACACGCCGCCCATTGACGTTGTAATGACAAGCGCACCTTCAGGCACAGAACATTCAAAAGCTTCATCCGCGACAATGCGGCGCAAGCGCTCTGCGACATAAAGTGCTTTTTCTTGCGACACATCAGGCAAGACCGCGACAAATTCTTCACCACCAAGACGCGCGAGCATATCAAAGCTACGCAAATTATCTTTCAAACGGTTGGAAAAGACTTTCAAAATCTCATCCCCGACATTATGCCCCCATGTATCATTGACGCTTTTAAACTTATCAATATCCATGTAAAGCACGCAGAGGTTTTTGGCGCTTGTCTTATTGTCTTCTAACAGCTTCTCCATATGCACTTCAAAGTAACGGCGGTTATAAAGCCCCGTTAATTGGTCTGTGAGCGCCATATTGAGGCTTGTTTCATAGTTTGAACGTAAACGTTCTTGGAAGCGCTTGCGGCGTACTTGCGTACGCGCGCGCGCCAGCATTTCGTTTTTATCAATCGGGCGCATAATATAATCATGCGCGCCAATTTCAAGGCCATGGGCAACGCGCGGCATATCATCAGGTGATGCAATCATAATAATCGGCACGGCGCGTGTATGTTCGTTTGAGCGTATGTGCGAACACAAGCGCAAGCCATCTTCACCGCCAAGGTTTAGCGATACGGCAATTAAGTCAAATTCACGCTCACGCGCATATTCAAGGGCTTCCATGCCACTACGCGCCTGAATAATAATATTATTATCAACAGAGAGTGAAGATTTGATTTTATCAACTTCAAAATCTTGGTCTTCAACCAATAAAACCTGCGCGCCCTGTACCGGTTCATTCATCACCGCACCAGAATCGTCCATCACGCCGAGCGTATTGGCGGCATTAGAACGCACACGCCATTCATCAATCGTCATTTTCAAACGGACGAGCGAACGTACGCGCGCCATCAGCGCCGTATCATTAATTGGTTTACTCAAGAAATCATCTGCGCCGTTTTCAAGCCCTTTAACACGGTCCTGCACATCAGTTAGCGCTGTGACCATCACAACAGGAATATGCGAGGTGTCAGGGTCTTCTTTAATCCGCCGACAGACTTCAAAGCCATCCATACCAGGCATCATCACATCTAAAAGAATAAGATCGGGGCTGTCTTCTTTAACCCGCACCAAAGCATCTTCACCATTTGTCGCCGTAATTACATCATAATACTCACTGATCAGCTTTGCTTCCAAAAGCTTCACATTGGGTAAAATATCATCGACAACTAAAATACGTGCAGACATACGTCTTCCTTAAAATTCTTAAGCGTTTAAATGTTTATTCACAACATCCATAAAATGCGAAACAGAAATCGGCTTCGAGATATAATCATCACAGCCAACTTCGCGGATCTTTTGCTCATCGCCTTTCATGGCAAAGGCCGTCACGGCAATGACAGGTATCGTTTTCAATGCGTCATCGGCTTTTAGCCATTTCGTCACTTCCAAGCCAGAGACTTCTGGGAGCTGAATATCCATGATAATTAGATCAGGCTTTTTTTCGCGCGCAATATCCAGCACCTCACGACCATCTTTAGTCTGTAATGTGTTGATGTTATGCGCTTCTAACAAATCATTAAAAAGCTTCATATTTAGCTCATTGTCTTCGACAATTAGAACAGTCTTGCTCATTTTAAAATCTACATCCTAAATTCATTGTGACGATAAAGGTTATTACCTCATATACAGTACAAAGATAGTATTGCAAAAACGTTAAAATTTAAAGCGAATATATGATTTTACTTGGTTTTATCACCTAGCCGAGACCAACGCCGTATATATTGGGGCAGTTATGGACAATGCGGCGCATCATACATCGACAAAGACGTTAATTCCTGCCCAATAATATGGTCATGATAGTCGAGTCGAATATCATCCATCACACCATTATCATAAAGCGTTGCGCTCATCTCATAGTCAGATGCTTCTTTTGTCGTGCTATCAGAAAAATACGCCACTGATACACGCCATTTTTTCATCCCATCATTCAGCACGCCCATATGCTGCGCTTTCGCATAATCGCCATCTTCTTTATAAGGGAAGACATATGAGGTAATCGTGCGCGTTCCTTGCTGCTCTAGGCCATCAAAGACTTCGTAAGAGGAAAAAGCCTTACCTGCGCGTGCTTGCTCTAACAATATCAAAGCATGTTCACTTGGCAGCAATATATCGCCTTTATATGTTTCTTCGCGCGCAGCGTCCCCCATGTAATATACCTTAACAACGTCATCTGACAATTCTGCGCGGCCTTTCACGCTATCTAGCGCTGCCCCCGCCATTTGGCGCGCAATAGAAAAATTATAGCGTGAGAAGTCTTTACTCTCATATGTTGTGGTCTGGGTCGTCATCTGCCCCGAAGAATGGTTGGTGAAGTTATATTTGAAATCGAATTGATATGAAGTGCTCCAGCCATCGCAATCTTCTTTAAAATCATATTCAAGCTGCCCATTAAGCGCCGCGATGTTTGATGCTGGCTTTGACTCTAGCAGCTTCATACTATACTGAGCTTGGTAGCCTTGCAGCGACGCACCTTGCGCGGCGGCTTGTTCAAACGGCGCTGCAGACAACGTAAAGACCAACGCCATAAAGAAGGCTGTGAGAAAAGAAGTTTTAACAAAAGCATTATGAATATAGGGCAAAATAATCTCTATCCTTATTTGTGAACGGGCAACATTTTCCGCCTCAAGGGCAAAAAAATACCAACTAAGGCAAAAATACAGCCCCCTAAATAATTTAGCAATCCCTATTTAACATTACAAAACCCTTATAAAACATAGTTTAAAGCTTTCTGGCACAAACTTCGCATAGCATATAACCGAGAATGAAGAGATAGGCAAACAGCCCATCAAATACGAAATTGAGCTTAAACAAACGAGGGTACATATATGTTGACGCAGCCATCTGAAATATCAGCTTATGCGAGCCACCACAGCCTTATTCCTGCGGCGCATGACCTCGACACTTTGTTTAGCAACAAAGCACAGGCGTCAAATTGGAGCGCCTTTGCAAGCAAAGCTTTATCAATATTTCATGCCTTGCGCCTAAGCCTTAAAGAAGCGCAGCAAGTGATAGCCGACCAACAAAAGGAAATTATGATCCTTGAGAAAATTGCGGATACTGATTTTTTAACAGGCCTTGCCAACCGCAGACAATTTGAACGTGCCTTTAACATGGAAATTGAACGCGTCAACAGAGGCAAAAGCCGCGGCGGCCTATTAGTGATGATCGACCTTGATAACTTTAAGCAAATTAACGATCAGCACGGACACCAAGCTGGTGATGAATGCCTAAGATTAGTCGCTGACTTACTAGACGCTGAAACGCGCTCTCTTGATGTTGCAGCCCGCCTTGGCGGAGACGAATTCGTCCTTATCTTTGCCGATGCGGATGCAGAAATCGCCATTGACCGCACACAAGAGATTGGGAAAAAACTCAACACTCTGTCCCTGGAATGGGACGGCGAAGAAATTGAAATCCGTGCGAGCCTCGGCCTGCGTAAATTTGCAAAAGGCGATAGCGTTAAAGCCATTATGAGTGCCGCGGATAATACGCTTTACAAAGAAAAAGAGATTAATAAGAACAACAGTTTTACACCCAAAAAAGTAGAAGACTTTACACACCAACTGTTTAAAGGGGAAAAAATTTCGGTCCTCACACTACACCAATAACCCACACACCGAACAAGTTCGCTTGCGACCTCCCTAACCTAAACCCAAACCCTAGCAAGTGACTCCCCTTAGCCCGGATTGTAAGAATTACAATCCGGGCTACTTCTATGCGCCGCATAAACGGTTTTTAATATATGAACGCAGCCAGACATGCGGCTTATATGCATTGTTGCATTTATTCCACATTAAGGACGACTCCGTTACAGGCAGCAATGCGCCGCGCACTTCCACAATGCGCAAATCATCATATTGCTGGCACAGCGTGTTCGCGTTTTCGCTCATCGCCATCAAAGTCATGTCCGTATTGCGTAGCATAATAAGCGCTGATGCTATATCGGGCACTTCCGTTAAGTGGCGCTGCAAAATACCGCCCTTCATCAATTCACGATCCAGATTTGTGGTTTTCAGCCCCGTATGAATTTTCAAATGCGCTGCATTAATAAAATCATCTGCGTCCATATAGCCTTGCGTATAAAAGCGGTTATGTTTTGAACAAATTAACGTGTAACTAATCTCACGCAAAGTTTCACATTCAATATAAGGGGGTAACGGGTCGGCCTTGTGACCAATGCAGGCCGCGATTTCCCGTGCCTCCAGCAAATCAACGGCTTGATGCGCATTCACACGCATCATATTCATCGCCAAATTGGGATAGTGACGCCGCGCATAAAGCATGATTTGTTCAACATAATAGCTGGCATTAATCGGGGTAATCGCAATATCAAAGCGGCGTTCTTCTGCGCACGGATCAAAATCACTTTCATCATATTGCGTAAAATATTCACAGCCATCTAAAATATCGACCGCACGCCCCCAGCATTGCCGCCCTTCGCGCGTCAATTCTAAACCCGATGGTGTTTTGATAAAAAGTTCCTGCCCCGTAATCGCGCGTAATTCTTTCATATAACGCGATACGGCGGGCTGCGAGAGGTTAAGGTCTTCTGCGGCGCGCGTCATATTATGATGCCGGCAGACAGCATCAAAAACCAACAGCATATTTAAGTTTAAACTAGATAAATAATACCCCAACAGCCCCTCCTTATAACATATTTGTTATAACCTTTAGCGTGATTTTAAAGCTGCCGCGCTAATTTGCAATCATATGAAGAACCCTGCCCAATACACAGGCCAAAAGTTAGGCCTTTATAGTCAAGTTCAAAAACAGGAGATGCGCCGCCCACATGGCGAACACCTTCCGCCAATGCATTAAACAACGCATCGCAAACTTTGCCAAATTCTGCGGCTGTAAATGCATATTCCTCATCATAGACATCTGCGTATTTTAGGCGCTCTTGGCAAATATCGCCTCTCTGCGATGCATGGCTATTAAAAGCTTCAACCAACGTATTAAACGCGGCGCTTTCAAAAAATGCTGCACGTTCTCTTTGCGCTTCTATATATGTGTTTTTGGACCCTTGACTAGCCATAAAATGAATCTTTCCTTATATATACATATACAGCTTTTATACAGATATCCCACCAAGACGCAAGCCCCAACCACTGCCCATAAAAGCGCTGCCCCCTTTAACATCATCACAAAAGCGCAAGACACACATAACAAAAATGATATATAAGCATTACAAATTATTATTGGAAACCTCGACCATGACGTAATATGAATAATTCATCAGGCAAAATTGTCACGATACAAGCGCAAAGGCATTAACACCCCACTACCCCTTAATGTCTTTGTAGTTTTACCAGAAGAACTTACCCTTCCTCTATCGCAGTTTTTATATTCTGCGGCATTGGAAGGGATTTTTTTATGCGCCCTTTACCATGATCCTTTCATAAAGCTGTCAATAATGTGAGAAATCCTCACCTTACATATTGACATTCGTACGCCACGTATCGAAAATGCCTTTATTATAAAAATGGAGATTCAAACGATGAGCAGTGCTGCAAATGCAACAAAGCCGCGCACATCCGCCTTGGCTGATGTAATTGGTGAAAACAAAAACAACACACAACGCACAGAACAAAAACCTGCGAAAAAAGCAGGGCGCCCGCGTTCAGAAAAGTCCCGTAAGGCGATCATCAATGCGGTCAACCGTATGCTTCTCCACCGTAGCGCATCAGAGCTTTCCATCGAAGCGATTGCAAAAAAGGCCGGCGTTGGCAAAACCACAATTTACCGCTGGTGGCCTGATAAAGTATCACTCATCCTTGAAGCCGTTAATGCCAACGGCGCGAATGTACCCCAGCCGACCCACAAACCCGCAGGCGAAAGATTACTGTGGCAATTGGAACGTTTTTTACGCCTATTACGCGGTCGTAACGGCAAAGTCATCATCGAAATGATGTCACAGGCACAATCAAACAAAGATGCGCTTGGCAGTTTTTATGAAAGCTTTATGCTGATCCATGAAGAAAACCTCGCCGAAATCATTGAAATCGGCAAAAATGCCGGCGCATTCCGTACCGACCTCGACACCGGCATGGCTGTTGATATGATTTATGGCGGCGTTGTCTATCACCTCATGAGCGGCTCAGACGAACTTGACGAAAGCTTCATCGAGCGCTACCCGCATGAAGCATTGCGTTTAGTACGCTAAAAACAGAAATCTTCTAATAAAAAACGCCGCTTATGCGGCGTTTTTTCTACGCATTATACCGATGCTCTCATCAAACAGGTATTTTACTGGCCGCTTGCGCTAACCATGTTGTTCATCATGTGTTCAATCAGCTCTGGTGTGGCTTTGCCGTCGGGAGCCATGTTGAACATGGTTTGGTATGAACGTATGGCATCTGCCGTCATTGGGCCGCTAATACCATCCGCAGGGCCTGGGTAAAGACCGAGCGCCATGAGATGTTCTTGTATTGGCGCGACCAAGCTGTAATCAGACGATTCTGACATAACGGAGCGCACATCAATAATGTCACTTTCATGAAGCTGCGGCACTTTAGGCACGGCCGCAGCGCTCGCCGTGACTTGTGGCATCGCTTTCGCCACGCCGCTAATTTTCTTATCTTGGAAGGCTGGATTTTCCGCTTGCTCAACGCGAACAATATTACGTACTTCTTCTAATGACAGGCCAAGTTTTGCCGTTAGCTGTCCCAGCGCATTTTGTGCTTCGACATTATTATGGTCAGAGGCAAGATTATACCAAAACAGCGCTTTGTTATTATCTTTTTGTCCTGTCAGGCCATTCTCATATATCAAGCCCAAATTATATGCAGATTCAGGCACGCCCGTTACGGCAGATTGTTCAAAATAATGCACGGCAGATTCAATTGAATATGGCACACCGATACCTTCGGCATAAGCAATGCCCAAATTATACTGCGCTTCTGGATGCCCAAGCAGCGCGGCGCTGCGATACATATTCATGGCACGTTCAATATTCTTTAACGTGCCAAGGCCTTGCTGATAAAGCACGCCAAGGTTATAGCGTGAATTGGCAACATTTTCCTTGCCCGATTCCATGAACCAGAAAAACGCCTTTTCAAAATCTTGCGGTACACCTTCTTGGCCTGCTGTATATAATGCCGCTAGATCATGCTGCGCTTCTGGATTACCGCTAAAGGCTGCACTTTGAATATCTTTGGCAAATCCGCTTAACGTTGTATCAAGCGCCGCGCGCTGCGCTAATGGCGCTGTGCCACCATCAACGGAAAAGAGCGCCGCTGCGGCCTGTTCTTCACGTTGATGTAAAGCTTTCGCAACATCCGCCGCGCTACGCACGATTTTCTTCGGCGCGATAATTTCTGGCGCGGCTTTAATTTCAACTTCTGGCGTTGTAATTTCTGCTTTTTCTACTGGCGCGCTCTGTTGGACGTCATCCTGAGCGCTTGGCGCAGCCATGTCTTCAACAGTTACCGTTTGAGCCATTTGCGCCTCAATAACGGGGGCTTCCGTAACGGTGATCTCCGCCTCTGGCGCATTAACGCCAGCATTATCGTCGCTTGCAGAAGGTTCTAAATCATTAAGCGCGGCAGCCACCGCATCAATATCGCCGCCAGTTTCGACCAATGTTTTATCAATTTGGTTTTGCAGCGCGTCGAAATCGCTGCGCGCGGCACTTTCATTCGCAAAAGCATTTTGCGTGGTTGGCGCAACGGCGGAACGATCAAAATTATCTTGGCTACTTTGCACTTCGCTGACGTAGCGCGTCGGTGATGCTGTATGCAGCTGTAGAGATGGGCCAAAGTGGCTAAAGCCCCAAACCGCAGCAACGCCCAAAGCAAGCAAAACAGAAATCGACACACCGCCAAATAAGCGCTGCTTAATTTTCGCGCGCTCTTCATCCACCATAGCTTCTGGCGTTTTCGCAGGGGTGACATCATTATGGTCGTTATATATATCTGCGCCGCTAATTTGCGGCATAGAAGAACGCTCTGCAATCGCGCGGTCAGTTAGCAAAACAAGCGCCTTGGCTTCTAACGCTTCGCGGGTTGAGGTTACGGTTTCCTCAATAATATTCACTTTGCGGTTTAAACGAATTTTATCTTGTGAAATGCGCTCAATCTTGCGTGAAATGCGCGCGCTTTCTTCGCTCACACCATCTGCGCGTTCTACGGCGCTGCGTGCGCGCGCATCGACCAATGTCAGCTGTTCAATAAATGTGGTGCTATTTTGTTCTGTGCGCTCTACTTGCTCACGCATGAAGCTATATGATTTTTCGCTGCGCCCAGTGCGTTCTTCTAAATCAGTAACAAGGCGGCGTGTTTCTTCTAATTCTTTCCAAAGCATTTCACGTTCAGCTTCTGAACGGCGCAATTGCTGAGATACAGTATCAAGGAGTTTTACGATATAGGCTGATTTATCTTTACCCATGCTGACTGGTAAAGAAGCATTGGCTGGATTCAATGTCTTTTTTTCGCCCTGCTTAGCATTGGGCACTGTCATGCGGTTTTGTTTTTGTGATCGTGCAGATGTTTTTATATTCATATCAAAACCCAAAAGCTCTTTCTAAATTCCCCAAAAAACACAGGCTCTGCCTAGCGCGATGCGCGGCGAAGCTTCAAAATTACGTTTTTCGTTTTCCCTAATGTTGTGAACAATACAAAATTACGTCTGAAAAATCCAGTTTTTTGTCACTTTGCCCCAAAGATTGTCCACATAGCGCCGCACAGTATAGAAGCGCCACATATACAGGCCCCGCACCGCGCCATCTTGACAGATCCCCCACATCTGCTATTGCTAAAAAAAAGCATATAAAT
>DELD01000061.1:20915-52676 GCA_002354205.1 Micavibrio sp. UBA2705
CTAAAAAAAAGCATATAAAAATAAAGCATATAAAAATAAAGATAACGACTTAAGCAGGGGTCAAAAGATGAGCATTATTACATTTATCGCGCCACCACTTTCAGGCAAAGGCACGCAAGCGAAAGAGATTGAACTGCGTACAGCATGGAAACATGTCAGCACAGGTGACTTGTTACGTGACCGCATGAACGGCACAGATAAAGTAGCCAAAGCCATTCAAAAAACCATGGCGGCAGGCACATTTGCATCAGAAGCCATTGTTGACCAAGTCTTGAAAGACCGTCTTGCCCAGCCAGATTGCCAAAACGGTCTCATCCTTGATGGTTATCCACGCGTTTTGGCGCAAGCAAAAACCCTTGAGACCTTAACCCAGCAGGCCAACACCGTCTTTGCTGGCGCCATTCATATTGATGTACCTGAGCAAGAACTATTTAACCGCCTCGCCCAGCGCGGGCGCGCCGATGACACGCCAGATGTTTTGAAAAAACGCCTTAAAGATTACCAAGACAAAACCATGCCTGTCGTTGAATATTACCGTAAGCGTGGCTTGCTAATCGAAATTGATGGCGCGCAGCCAATGGCTGATGTTACCCGCGATATTTGCCTCGCCCTTAACATCAAACCTTAAGCCTTAAAAGCTAAACTGGGTCAATTGCGCGCATTCCCGCCCGCAATGCACCCTTATGCTGATAGAGCATATATAGATAATCTTGCTGCGCGACAAAATTTTGCAAAATGCCTTGCATCGTCTTGCTCTTTGTATCCCAGCTTAAGTCTTTATAGCGTGCAAACAAATGCTCTGATTCAATTTCGCGCACCATGTCGTTATATTGCACAGGCGCCAAGTCTTCAACCAAGCATTCCGCAAAGCTTCCTTTTCTGCGGTCATATTCCATGCGCATGATATTATTGCCAAATTGCGCAATATATTCCTGCGGCAAGCGCAGGCCATCATTTTTGCAAAGCTCTGGGCGATACTGAGCGAAGACAACAACATTACCATTTGGCTTTTCATGCATATAACGCACCACGCCGCTTTGAAATTTATGCAGCTCGCTTTTCTCATCCGCGATAAATGCTTCCGATGAAATGCCGCGCTGCCCCATAAACATTAAATGCCCCGCAAGTGAAACCGACTGCAACGTTTCCTGCACTTGTTCACGGTCTTTACGC
This sequence comes from Micavibrio sp. UBA2705, assembly GCA_002354205.1. Taxonomy (GTDB): domain Bacteria; phylum Pseudomonadota; class Alphaproteobacteria; order Micavibrionales; family Micavibrionaceae; genus UBA2705. The sequence continues at coordinate 22,089 of DELD01000061.1, forward strand.
AAATCAAACATATTTAACGGAAGAAACTCAAATTCCTTCGCCAAAAAGCGATCTAAATCAATATGTGGGCATAATTTCGCTAAGTTTTCAGGGGTTTGAATTTTAAAGTGGTCAGACACATCCATGTCATAGCCAAAAGCTTCGATATTTTGTTTGCCTTTTAATTCTTTTGAACGTCTTTTCGCGTCCGAGAATTCATCCACGCCAAATTCTACGGGCAGATGCACCGCGGTATGAATAAGTGTCGAGGATAACCCTGCCACTAAACCGCCAACAACGCCCAGCGCCATACCGTATTTAACGGCAAATATACCGCCAACAATCGCTGTGCTCCATGCAATGCGCGGCCCTTTATTAATGGCAACATTGGCGAAATCACAAAGCAACTTCTTCGCGGTCATGCCCTTACCATTTTCAAAGAAAATATTCTTATTTTCCCACAGGTCTGCGGATAGTTTTTCCCAATGCTGGCTAATCACTTCACGCGCTTGTTCATGCGTGCATGTCTTCGCCAAAGTTTTCGATGCATGAGAGAAAAAACCACGCAATGATTTATCATTCGGATCAAACGGCACAAACCCGCCGCCTTCACGGCGCGTTGATAGTTTAAGCACCACGCGATAGCCATCCCCTTTACGGTTTTTGACAATTTCATACATATGACGCCCATTGGTATAAATATTATCGGCGCCATATAAGGTATAATGCTTGCGGCTTTTCACGCCAAGCGTCCGGCGCGCGACATCAAAATCTTCGCGTGTTTCGCGGCGCATTGTATGCGCATTGGCACGCTGCTCTAATGGCTCGCTTTCGTCCCCGCGGGCACGGCGGGCGCTGAATATGTAACAGCGTTCCAATTCATCGCGCGCTGCGACAATGCGTCCGTCAGCTAACTGGCGGCCTTGTAAATTATTTGCTGTTTTTGAATATAACACCCCAACAGTATTTGTCGCACGGTGATAAAAGGGGCGGCCAAAGCCTTGGGGGGTTGCGATTAAGCCGTCATTATCCGGCACGGGGTGATGCGTAAACGAAAACCGGCTGGTTATATCCGTTATACGATCATGGTAATGCGCGAGCGGATGCTCGCATTTCCCATCTTTACTAGTCATTTTACACACTTTCTCTATAGCGCCCTCTACTGCGCTGCATCATAATATACGCCTCTCAAGAAACACTGTCAAATATTTCGTAAAATAACCATGTAAGAGATTGATAATATGTGATAATTATGCTTTGTTTTGAAATAACGCCAAGAAATCTTCATTAGATAATGCGCTTTGTGGCTGATTAAGCGGCGCGTCTTGCGCGGCAAGGCGATTATATGTTGAGTGCTGATATTGTAGCTGTTCAAATAATGAAAGATCAGACGCTGCAAAGCGGCTAATATTCACCCCAAGGGATAGCGTTTCATTGCGCTGCTTCGGGGCGGCGCTAAAATCATCGAGCAACATTGCACCCAGCGCGCGCGCCGCGCTTATATCCGCCTGAAAATCAACTTCACCGATAAAGTCACGCAATGGACGCTTGGCGATGCGCATTTCCTGCGGCGCGGCATCTTCACTCTCATCGCCCTGCTGCAAATCATCATATTGGAATTTTTTATCAAAGAAATCATAAAGCTGCGCAAGACTTCTTGGCTGGCCTGTATCGCGGTCAAAAAATACATTACGATTCGCCATTGCTGCTTTGGGAAACACATCCGCCGCTATTGTATTGGGGTTTTCCTGCGTCGCATTTAAAAAGGCCGATGCATTACCTGCGCCCAGAAAATGTGCCATATAAAGTTCGGTGCTGCCTACCGCGCCATCATAGTTTCTTTCTAAATAGGCCTTATTGTCAGAAGCAAGTTCCGCTGCCATTAAAGATGCAATTTCCGGATCATTACGCAGCGCCAATATATCTACGCGTGATGCTTTGTCACGCACCCGTCCATTATTATCAATTGCCGCCGCTTCTTTTTCTAAACCATATTTCGCGCCATGTTCTTTGACCATGTTCAGCCATGTTTTTTCAATAAACTGATAAAGGCCAGAAGCGGAACTTGTGCTTGCCTGCGCATCATGGTCAAAATTGCTCTCTACGGCAGCTTGCTCCATCAAATAGGCAAAATCTACCCCAGTTTCAGCGCTCGCCACGCGCACAGCATTTTGCACTGTGCTACCGGCTCTATCGTTAAGAGCCTGTAAATACTGAACATTATTTTGATATGGCGAAATACTCATTTTATACCTTTTGTTAAGCGATAAGCTTTATCCTTATATCTTCACGCAAATTACATGCCAAAGATAAAAACTGATTTTAAACCTATGGCTGCGCTGTAAAATTTGATAGTATAATGCGTCACTTACGCGAAGATAAGGAGCGTCATCCATGCTGACCTATAATCCACCCATCGAAGATATGCTGCATATCTTAAAAAACATTGTTGACTTCAACAGCCTTGAAAAAGCGGCGGAGCTTGATGATGAGATGGTTGATGCTATTTTGCACGAAGCGGGCAAGCTTGCCCGTGATGTCTTAGCACCGCTAAACCGCGTCGGCGATGAATTTTCCATGGAATGTAAAGACGGTGAAGTACGCACCCCGCCAGGCTTTAAAGAAGCCTACGCCCAATATTGCGAAAGCGGTTGGAACAGCGTGCCATTTTCTCCTGAATTTGACGGTCAGGGTCTGCCCTATACGTTATCATTCCCGCTGCAAGAAATGTGGCAAAGCGCCAATGTCAGCTTCAGCCTATGCCCGCTTCTAAATCAGGGCGCGATTGAGGCCATTGAACATCATGCATCCGACGCCCTCAAAAACACCTATTTGCCAAAAATGATTTCAGGCGAATGGACAGGCACAATGAACCTGACCGAACCACAAGCAGGATCAGACCTTGCCGCTGTGCGCACAAAAGCAGAACCGCAAGAAGACGGCAGCTATAAAATCACCGGCCAAAAAATATTTATTACATTTGGTGAGCATGACTTTGCTGAGAACATTATTCACCTTGTCCTAGCACGCCTGCCCGATGCACCTGAGGGCGTGAAAGGCATATCGCTTTTCGTCGTCCCTAAATTTAATGTCGGCGAAAATGGCACGATCGGTGCGCGTAATGATGTGATTTGCAGCGGCCTTGAACATAAGCTTGGCATTCACGCATCACCGACATGCACCATGACATTTGGAGAAAATGGCGGCGCAACGGGTTACGTTGTCGGCGAAGAAAACCAAGGCCTTAAATATATGTTCACCATGATGAATATGGCACGGCTTAATGTCGGCTTACAAGGCATTGCGGTATCAGAGCGCTCATATCAAGCTGCCCTTGCATATGCCAAAGACCGCAGCCAAGGCAAAAACACCAAAGGCGAAGAAGCCAATATTATTGAACACGCAGATGTGCGCCGCATGTTGATGACGATGAAAGCTTATACAGAGGCCGCCCGCGCCCTTGCTTACGAATCCGCCTTTTACTATGACCGCAGCGTTGAAAAAGAACATAAAGACGCGCCAAATGCCGCCGCGCGCGTCGCGCTGCTGACCCCTGTGGTCAAAAGCTGGGCGACCGACATATCACTTGAAGTGACCTCACTTGGCGTACAAGTTTGTGGCGGTATGGGTTTCATTGAAGAGACAGGATTGGCGCAGCATTACCGCGATGCACGTATTTTGCCGATATATGAAGGTACAAACGGCATCCAAGCCCTCGACCTCGTCTTCCGCAAAACGGTGATGGATAAAGGCTCTGCCTTTCTCGCATGGCTTAAAGATGCAAAAGACAAGACCTTAGCCATGAGCGAATGCCCTGCAGAACGCGTCAGTAAGATGAGCGAAGATTTAACCGCCGCCTATGACACCCTCGAAAAAGCAACGGATATGATTTTAGAGTTTGCCAAGAATGATGAACATGACCGCCTTGGCGGCATTGCGACAACATATTTAAAACTTTTCGGCCTTGTTGCGGGGGCTTCTATGCTTGTGCGCTGCCTAAACGGTATCCATGAACAGGACGGCGCAAACCGCAAAGAATTTATCGAAGAAAAAGCGGAAACCACGCAGTTTTATTTTGACTTTATCCTGCCGCAAATACATGGGCTGCTCCCGACAATAAAAAATGGTTTAGCGCCAGAAATAAGCGCCGCGTGATATGAGCGAAACTTTGCCGATCCTCTACAGCTTTCGTCGCTGCCCCTACGCCATGCGGGCGCGGCTTAGCCTGCATTATGCAGGCGTAAAATTAGAGCATCGTGAAATTATTTTACGCGATAAGCCGCAAGCGATGCTAGAAGCCTCACCAAAAGGCACTATCCCTGTATTAATCCTGCCCGATGGCTCCGTGATTGACGAAAGTCTTGATATTATGAAATGGGCAGCACAGGAAAACGACCCGAAGGGATGGCTTGCACAAACAGATTTCACCCTTATCGCCCATAATGACACAGCATTTAAACCGCAGCTTGACCGTTATAAATATCCGACGCGCTATGACGGTGAAGATCGCAGCGGCGCACAAGAAAACTGCCGCGTCTATTTTGAAATGCTCAACACCAAAATAGCAGAGTGCGCACAGCGTGACAAGCAACTGGGCGGGCTTACCGATTATGCGATATTTCCCTTTATACGCCAATGCGCCAATGTGGATAAAGACTGGTTCGCCGCCCTGCCCTATGTAGCGCTAAAAAACTGGCTCAGCGCCCATTTAGACAGCGCCATATTTAAAGACATCATGCAAAAACATGATTTGTGGCAAGTAAGTTAAGCTTAATGCGGATAGCCATATTCGTCAAAAATCACATCAGAAAATGCAAAGCCATATCCCCCCGCGAGCAGAGATGCCCCGCCCATGAAATACCACTGATTTTGCGCATTAAAACCAATATGGTCACGTGAAGTCAGCATATCCATGCGCCAGCTACTTTCTTGGCGCTTAAGGAAATATGGCGGGCATTCCCTGCGTTCTAGGCCAAAACGTATCACAGCAAACCCGCCATTTTGTAGCGCCCGAGCTGGCAAGCAGCGTTCAATAGCTAGCGCCTCATTATCCATTTGCGCGCCGCTTTTATAAAGGCGCGATAATAAGAGCTGCGTTTCCAATGTAAATAAATCATGGCGATATGAAACTTCGTTCTTAATTAACGCCAGACTATAATTTTGTAGAACATCCAGCGGCGTTTCTTGCGCCGCCGCTATACGTTCATCTTGCGCCGCTTTATACTGTGCGACATAAGATGGCATAGGGGCTTCGATGCTCGCCTCTGGCGCGGGCCCTGTATTTTCTTGTGTCTGTTTTTGATATTGCCACGCCATGTAATATGGCCGCCCATAAAAGACAAGCCAGATAACAAACATCATAAAGAAAACAAAAAGCAGCCGACGCATAAATATAACCTTAGTAATAAAACCCAATGACGTAAAATATGTCCACGCCACTTCAATATATATTAAACCATAGCGCCGCAAACAAAAACAGGGACAAAGCAAATTTGCTTTTATCCCTGCTTCATCCCTAAATCATATCAGATATGAGTCTATAATTATTCCGCTGGCGGCGGCGGCATATCATCGCCATGACGTGGCGGTTTGTCACCGCGTTTCTCTTTCATCTCTTCGCGCATCTTCTTCATTTCTGCGCGCTTTTCCTTGTGATGTTCTTCCATTTCGGCGGCAGTAATTTCGCCGCTGCCATCTTTATCCATCGCTGCAAACTTGCCTTCCATGGCGGTGATAAATTCACCCTTTGAAATTGAGCCATCTTTATTCGTATCCAGCTTTTCAAGCATTTTTCCTTTATGCTTACCGCCTTTACTATGTTCATATTTCGGCTTATGCGGTTTGTCGCCTTCTGCAAATGCAGGGGAAGCGAAACCAATCACCGCTAAAGACATTGTAGCGCAAGCAAGAGCGCGATAGTGTTTCTGGATCTTCATTAATATTCTCCTTCAGATCAAAAATTATCCTATGTAGAGTAATACGCTCGAGATTTATAAACCCTTCGCTTTTTTTATATTTTTGTTATACTGCGCGAAATTAAGAAAAAGAATAAAGCAAAAAACAGGATCACAGAATGAGTTCAGCCGATAAAACATCTCCGCGCGGCGCAGCCGTAGACAAAACAAGCGAACATATGCTGCATTCTCGTCTTTGGCTAAAAATTCTTATCGGTATGGCGCTAGGCATTGGTTTCGGTCTGCTGCTCTCCCCCCATAGCGCGGATATTCTCTCGCATTTCATCCAAGAAGAATCCGAGAAAATGGCGCTACTGAATATGATTAGCGGCTGGATAGAGCTTTTGGGCATCATCTTCCTTGGTTTGCTTAAAATGGTCGTTATTCCGCTCATTACCTGTTCGATCATTCTGGGCATTGCCGATTCTGGCGATATGGGATTTGTGAAACGTCTTGGTTTCCGCATTGTGCCTTATTTCATTTTGACTACGGCAATTGCGATCACCATCGGCCTTGCTTTTGTCAGCATCACCAAACCTGGAATGAATTTTGATCAATCAATCATTTCTCAAAGCGTTGATTCCGCCGCAGCATCAAGCCGCCTGCCAAGCCAGACATTTGAAGACCTCACCATCCCGCAGCGCATCGCAAACATGATCCCGACCAACCCTGCTAAGGCAAATGTTGATCGTAATATGCTGCAAATTGTGATTGCATCGATATTAGTTGGCATAGCACTGCTGCAAATTCCCACAAAAACCATATCTCCGCTCACCGATTTATGCCGTTCCGTACAGGTCGTCACTATGCATATTATTGACTGGGCTATGCAAATTGCCCCCTATGCCGTCTTTGGACTGCTTGGTAAAATCACGATTGAGCTCGGCTTTGATGCCCTGCAAAGCGTTGCAGTCTATGCCTTTACGGTTTTAGCGGCGTTATTGACCATGATGATTGTCTATTTAGTTTTCATCAAAATCTTTACTGGGCGTTCTATTCTCGCCTTTCTGCGCCAAATCAGGGAAGTACAGATTATCGCCTTTTCAACGTCGTCATCTGCCGCAACCATGCCTGTGACCATCAAGGCCGCCGAAGAAAATTTAAAACTACGCCCCGAGGTTAGCCGTTTTATCATCCCCCTCGGCGCAACGATCAATATGGATGGCACTGCGCTTTATCAGGCTGTCGCCGCCGTATTTTTGGCGCAAGCCTTTGGTATTGACCTCTCCTTTAGTGAAACAATATTGCTGCTGCTGACCACGATTGGTGCATCTATTGGTACGCCAGCGACCCCTGGGGTTGGGCTTGTCGTCCTCGCGACGATACTAACGAGCATTGGCGTGCCAGCGGAGGGGATTGCACTGATTATCGGCGTGGACCGTATCTTAGACATGTGCCGCACAACCGTAAATGTCACAGGCGACATCACCGCAAGTACGCTTATGGATAAATGGGTGAAATCATAAACATTTAACTTCACTATGGCGCTTTATTTACAGGGCGAATTAGCTTATAATCATCATGTTTTATAGGCCATTAACCTCGTGAGCGTCATGCAAAATTCATCCACACAAATACAAACACCAAAAGACCCAAACAAACTCGTCTTTAACTCCGTCAAAGAATTGCGTGAAGCTTTGTTTGAAATGGTGAATAACGAAAAGTACAAAATGGCAGAACCTCTTGCCGTGCGTTATGTCGCGCTGTGCCCAGAGGATCCCATTGGTCTGATCTGCCTTGGTATCATCTACCGTGTCAGCGAGCGTTATGACGCCGCAGAAATGTGTTACCGCCGCGCCCTTGAAATTGACCCGAACAATCCGTCCGCCCACACAAATTTGGGTAATTTGCTTAATGATATGGACCGTAACGATGAAGGCATTAAACATGCAAAGCGCGCCGTTGAACTTAATGGCGATGATTTCGGTTACCGCAAAAACCTTGCCGTACAATTGCGAGATTCTAAACACTTTGAAGAATCATTAGTACATTACACTGCCTGCCTTGAAGTTAAACCCGATGATGCGATGCTTAATTTTGACAAGGCTTTTATTGAACTTTATTTGCGCAAAGACCTGAAAAGCGCTTGGCAGAATTTCGAATGGCGCTTAAAAACCGGTAAAATCAATTTACCGCAAATTAGTAAGCTTGAACGCTGGGATGGTAAAAAGAGCCTAAAAAACAAAAAGCTGCTTATCGTTGGCGAACAAGGCTTTGGCGATACGATGTTAATGGTACGCTTCCTGCCGCATTTCACTGACCAATGTGAATCCGTTGACCTTGTCTGTAAAAAACCGCTGCATATTTTGTTTAGCGGCCTTGGCGTAAGCTGCCTTGAATCTGCGGATATCCAAGAAGATGATTACGACATGTATATCGAGATGATGAGCATTCCGCAGCATTTATCGCATGACTGGATGGACTGGCCGCAAGGTAATAAGCTGCACATTAGCGATGCTGCCGTTCAAAAATTTGATTTTTTAAACAAACATAAAAAAGAGCGCCTTAAAGTCGGCATCGTTTGGTCAGGCAGCGTAACATTTCAGCAAAATGCCAAGCGCTCCGTACAGATTGACCGCTTCTTAGAACTTGGCGCGCGCCACCCAAACGTCCAATTCTACAGCTTGCAAAAAGGCGAGCGCGAAGTGGATATGAAACGCCGTGGCATTGCGAGCATGATCCCACTCGGCCATATGGTGGATAATTTTTCAGAAACGGCTGCCGTGCTAGAGCATCTCGACCTTGTCATTATGACCGATAGCTCGCTAACACATTTATGTGGCTATCAAGGCGTGCCACAGCTTGATCTGCTGAACTTCCGCCCATACTGGCTATATTTCCCTGAAACGCGTACAACCCCGTTATATGAAGGCACGCGCTTCATACGCCAAGCTGAACCTGGCGCATGGGATGGCGTATTTGAACATACAAGCGCCATTCTTGGCCTATTAAGCGCAGAAAAAATCAAAGCCTGCGCCAAAGACAAAGCCTTTGCCCGTAAGGACGTATTAAAACTTATTGATAAAGAAATGGATAAGCGCGGGCTTTAATTTTTTATTATTCTTTCTACATTAATTTCTAATGCTAGATATTCAACACCTCAATACAACACATATTGTCAAAAAGGACTAAACATGAGCAAAAATACGCTTCTCGCCCCGTCAAACCTACCAAATCATGCGCCAAACTTTTCAGCGATAAAAGAAGAAGACTTTTTGCCCGCCGTTAAGGAAGCCATTAAAGAGGCGCGTGCCAATATTGACGCTGTTAAGGCCGGTGCCGCTGCGCCTAATTTTGACAACACCATCATCGCCATGGAAACATCGAGCGAAACGCTCGATACAATTACATCTATTTTTTACAATCAGCTTTACGCCAATGGCACAGACGGCCTGCAAGCGCTTGCGATGGACATTGGCCCATTATGCGCCGAACTTTCTTCAGACGTTGCAATGGACCCTGTCTTGTTTGAACGCGTCAAAACTGTCTATGATGCCAAAGACAGTCTTGACCTGAACGCAGAGCAAGACACATTACTGACCAACAGCTATAAAGGTTTTGTCCGCGGCGGCGCATTACTGGGCGATAAAGAAAAAGAAGAATTGCGCAAAATCAATGAATCCATGTCCAAGCTTGGCCCTGAATATACAAATAACGTTAATAAATCATCAGAAGCCTTTGAACTTGTGCTTGATAATGAAGACGATCTATCTGGCTTACCGCAAAGCGCCATTGATAGCGCTGCTTTCGCCGCCAAAGAAAAAGGCTATGAAGGCAAATGGCTGTTCACATTGGATTACCCAAGTTACGGGCCAATGATAACCTATTCAGACAAGCGCGAACTGCGTGAAAAAATCTGGAAAGCCTTTTCAAACCGCGCATGGGATGAAAAGCACAATAACGCGAAGCTGATTGAACAAATCGTGACACTACGCGACGAACGCGCAAAACTGCTTGGTTATAAAAACCACGCCGATTACGTGCTTGAGCGCCGCATGGCAAAATCACCAGATACAGTGCTCGACTTCCTACAAAAACTACAGGATAGCTATAAGCCTGCGGCAGAAAAAGAACTCGAAGAACTCAAAGCCTATGCAAAAACACAGGACTTTGATGACGAATTAAAACCGTGGGATGCTTCATATTTTTCTGAAAAACTCAAACAAGAGCGTTTTAAATTCTCAGGTGAAGATCTACGCCCTTATTTCCAAATGAATAAAGTGCTTGATGGCGCATTTACTCATTTCAGCAAATTATTCAACATCCGCTTCACTGAAAATAAAGATTATGATGTCTGGCATAATGATGTTGTAACTTATGATGTGCATGACATTAACGACAACAGCTTCATTGGCACATTATATGGTGACTTCTTCCCGCGCACAGGCAAAAAACCTGGCGCATGGAAAACAAGCTATCGTGACCAGGGCCTATACCAAGGCAAAGTTGAGCGCCCTGTGATTGCCATTGTCTGTAATTTCACCAAACCTACAGCAGACAAGCCCAGCTTACTGACCCATGGTGAAGTCTCTACACTTTTCCATGAATTAGGTCACGCCGTACACGCGCTGCTTGCAGAAGGTGAATATCGTTCACTTTCGGGCACAAATGTCCTTTGGGACTTTGTTGAGCTGCCTTCGCAGTTACAAGAAAACTGGACATACGAAAAAGAAACGCTCGATTTATTCGCCGAACATTATGAAACAGGCGAAAAAATCCCCGCTGAATTAATCGAAAAACTGGTTGAAGCGAAAAACTTTATGATCGGCATGTTCGGTCTGCGCCAAGTCAGCCTCGGCCTTGTTGACATGGCATGGCATAATGGCGTGCCACAAAACGCATCAGACATTATTGCAGTTGAAGACGAGGCAACAAAAAATTGCCGCTTATTTGAACGCTTTGGCGGCCCAACATCAGCTTCATTTAGTCATATATTCGCCGGCGGCTATTCCGCAGGCTATTACAGCTATAAATGGGCGGAAGTTCTTGACGCGGATGCATTTGAGTATTTCAAAGAAGCTGGCCTTTATAACCAAGACGTTGCCGCAAAGTATCGCCAAGAAGTGCTTTCAAAGGGTGGCAGCGAAGACCCAGATATACTTTATCGCCGCTTTAGAGGTCGCGATGCAGACCCTGATGCCCTGCTCCGCCGTGAGAATTTAAAAGCTGCATAGTACATACACAACTTACCTTATATTTTGAAGTATTGTGAAAAAGAAAAAAGGCTGCCGGATATGCTCCGGCAGCCAAGTTATGTGGGGAAATCTGATATAGAGTCCATATGAAATAAAGTTTCAAATGATGCTTTAAAATAGACACATATATACAAACAATAAGTCTTTTTAACCTTTTTCTTGCGCTGCTGTCAAGGAAATTTTGGAATTACAAAAGTATTGCTTGGGCAATAATCAAGTTAGCACAAAGAAAATCAATCTTATTGTCATAATTATCTTGCATTTTTTTATTGAAAACTGTATAACATCCTTCTATAACGTTATTAACCACTTAAAACTTGTTAAAAACACAATATAAATCAGGGTAAATATTAAGCGACAAATGCTTACAACAAGCCTGATATAAATTGAAACATGACGTTTCACATAAGGAAATGATATGACAATTACGGCAGCACAAATCAGAGGCGCACGCGGACTACTTAACTGGTCTCAAGCCGACCTATCTGACCGTACAGGCATTTCAGCCACTTCAATCGGCAGTATTGAAAATGGCTCAACCAGCCCCCGTGAAAGCACAATTGCTAATATCAGAGCGACCTTTGAATATGGCGGCATTGAGTTTGTGGGTCTTGATGGCGCGAAGTTACGCAGCGGCGACGTGCGCGTATTTACAGGCCGTAACGGCCTTATTAGCTTTTATGACACAATATACGAAACGCTCAGAACTAGTGAGAATAAAGATATTGTCGTGAGTAATGTAAACGAAAGAGATTTTGTGCGTTGGCTTGGCGACTATGCCCAAACCCACATTACACGCATGGAATCAATTAAAGGCCTAAATTTTCGTATTCTCATCCGTGAAAATGATGATTATATGCCCGGCGATACATATGCTGAGTATCGTAGACTACCCAAAGACTTATTTGCATCTGTGCCTTTCTACGCTTTTGGCGAAAAATTGGCAATTATGCTATTTGAGAATGAACCAACGGTTATCGTTTTGAACTACCCTGCGATTAGCGCCGCATATCGTATCCAATTCCAGGATATGTGGGCAAGAGCAACAAAATTTTAATTATAAGGTGTGTGTGCAGTGAGTAAAAACAACAAGCAAAAGCAATTAGAAGGTATCGCCGAAGCGACAAGAGGAATGCTCTTTGGGCAGGATGTCGCTAATGCCGGTCGTTATGCCTACCTAAATGGCGGCGGTATGAAGTTTGACGAATTTATTCGTTTGACTGAAAACTACCTTACGTTTTGGAAAGAATGCGAAATACTTTCTGAGCAAGCAAAAACAATTGCGAGCGAGCTCTCTGATGTCAAGCACGCCGTTATTGTCGGTCAAGGCTCCGCCTTTGAAGATAAAGAATGGCATGTCTTAAAAGAGCTACCAAACCTAGAAGCCATTACATTTATAGACTTAGCTGAGAAGTTCAACCAAGCCGCATTAAAAACGGTTAACGACAATAAACATGAAATGAAAAGCAAGAATGTGACGGCAACAGCCATTACAGGCCCATTCCAAGAAATCGACAAAAAAGTGCTTGACCGCTGGAATAAAGATTATGACAAAAATCTTGTCATGTGTGTTGGTTCATTGATTACCAATATTGAAAAAATCGCTAAGGATTCATACCCTGAAACAGAGACATATAACGAGCTGAAACAGCTTTTCCGCCTTGCATGTAATGATGGCTATGCCCTGATCGGTTATAACGGCCTTGAAAAGCAATCCACTCTGCAAAAAGCTTACGCTAATAAATTATTAGCTGAATTCATGCAAAACGCATGGCATTTCATGGTTATGAATACGCCAGATTTACGCATCGAGGATATTAACGGCAACGTTCTTGATAAGAACGACCGCCAAGTGATTGATGATTTATTCACATATGAAATAGATGATCCTAAATTTGACCCTGCAACGCGCAATTATGCACACATCATAAAAGCGAAGAAATCTTTCAAAGTTTATTGCAAAGATGAAAACTCGCAAGATGGTGAACATGATGAAATTTGTAAGGATATTGAAGCTGGTCATTCATTCACAATGATGAATTCATACCAAGCAAGCACGTCTATCATCAACAGCTTGGTAAAAAACATCAGCCAAACGGCAAAAGCTTACGATGTAAATGAAGTGATTGTACGCGGTAAAGACAATATTTACCTACACAGCTTTAAAATCTCACCAAATAATGAGCAAAAGCCAGCGTAGTTTTAGGCTCTGAACGCCTAAAACTTATAACCATAGGTTAATTTGCCGCTATATTGATATGAACCTTCAATAAGCGGGCTATTAGTGACATCTGTTGATAGCCCCATATATTCGGCATCAAAACGGAAATAGTGATGATCGGCAAGCAAATAATCAACACCAGCATTCACGCCCATACCAACCCAGCCAGCATCAGCTTCGTAGTAGCTACGCACACCAGCTAACGGCTCTGAGCCAAAATTGGCATCATGATATGCATCATCACCATAAACCGCTTTCGCGCTTACATAGCCGGTCATAGGACGCTCAACAGATTCCATGTTGTAACGCGCAGAAAATGTTGTTAGCACGCCATCATTGTTATTATCAAGACCTGCATCATATTCTGCGAGTACTCTGAAAGGGCCAAAATCTAGCCCGCCATAAAAACCAGCCGTAAATGTGTCATCTAAATCGCCCATGCCTGTTAAAACGCGCGCATCATTGTCATCACGACCTCTACGCCATTTGCTTTGAATCCCCCAGACAATACGTTCGCCATCAAACTCATAGCCTGCGCCTTTAAATGTATTAATAAAGAGATGGTTATTTTCGTGAAATTCGTAATCAACAACCACGGCTGGCAGAACCAAGAACTCTTGGTCTTCTGCGCCCGCATATTCGGCGACTGTTGCGGCCGACACGCCAATCATGACATCCCACTTATCATCGCTTTCCCATGCATCACGTGCATAAGATGGCGCAGCGGCAGATAAAAGCGTTCCACATAACAACAGTGCAGATAACGGCCTAAATTTCATTTTATTACTCCATATAAGGTAATCTTTGGGTGAACACCCAGAACATCAATATTATAAAGAATAAACCAAATTTACTGATAAGGAAAGGCCAGAGCAGAATATTTCACTCGCAACAAGCGAGGATAAATATGTCAGGCTATAATTTTATCTGTTCAAGCATACCTTCTGACAGCGTATAGACATGCTGAATATGGTCAACCTGCGCGCGAATAATATCGCAAAGCAGCTTAGGTTGCATCGCAGAGTTATCAGCATAGCAAAGATCTTCTAATTGCGCAGCAAGCTCTGAGACTTTAACCAGCCCCATTTGCATACTTGCTGATTTTACCGTATGCATCGCATGGTGAACTTTCTCAACATCTTGGTTTTCAACGCCGACATAAGCCTCGTCAACGTAGAACTTGATATCTTTTTTGAATAAATCAACAGTCGCGCCATATTTGTCTTTTAGCACGTCTTTCAAGGATAAGGCTATATTTTTATCAAGAAATTTTTCATCCAGCCCTTGCCTTTCGGGATCTTGCGCAGCAGGTATCATCGCATCACTTACTGCAGCCGAAGCACTATCCGCCTCACCGAACCATTTCTTGATTAAATCTGTAAAATTATTCAACGTCATGGGCTTTAACAGCACTCCATCCATGCCAACGCTCTCCGCTTTAATTTGCGAGACTGCGGTTAACTCATCCGTCAACGCAAAGATTATAGTTGGCTCTAGCATCTCTGCGCGTTCATTATCTCTGATCATTTTGGTGGCAACAAAACCGTCAATATCATCGGAAAAACAATCCATTAATATTATGTCATACTGCGCGCCCAAGCATTTTTTTACGGCTTCTTCTCCGCTACTCGCCATGTCATAACGCACACCAGAATGCTCAAACATAGATTCAAAAATCATATGATTTGATGTTACGCAATCAACGTATAATAAATGCAGTTCGTCTATCTGACACCCGCCAAAATCATGCATAACAGCCTCTGAATCTTTAGTAAAAATCACTTAGAGCCCCTATAAATATACAAAAAATATGCCTTATAATTTTCACATAAAAACATTAATATTTGTTTTATTGAAAAGGGGAAACAGAAAGCCAGATAATAACCGATTGTATTTAGGATCAAGGTATGGGGGGTATACGGTTAGCTATCTAGCTTTCTGCCTAGTCTTAAACTATTAAAAAAAAGTATTTAAAAATTTTTCCACTCAATAAAAATATATTTTGAGCTTCCCTATATACTTAGCAACTCACATTATTAGACCACCATACCAACCGGTATGTGTCAAACCTAAAAACAACAAAAATACAAAAAAAGATCCGGAAGGCAGCGCAGCTCCGGAAAATAAAGGCCTGAGATATAATGTGAATTATACTTTTTTGATATTTAAAAAGCGGTAAATGCCTGTTTCAAGGTCAGTACGCATTGTTTTTTCATCGTCAAATATCCGTGAATAGGTCAGCACACCATTCGCATATTGATAAACCATCCGCGCGAGCTGTAGGCTATCTTTTGGCAGTTCAATAACATTGCTTTGCGCTAAATCATCAATGACCGTTTGCCAATAATGAACTTCATTACCAACATATTCTTTACTGGCTTCACGGATAATGTCATCACCTTGGGAGTTAATAGCCCCTGCCGTAAAAAACGGGCAACCACTGACCTTTTGCGCTGCAGTTTCTGTACTTTGGAAGCCTTTATAGTAAATATAACCAATCATGTTATCAAGTTTTTTGATCGATTCATGCCGCTCCGCCAATAAAGACTGCAAGACCATTTCTTCGTTTTTCATTTTATAGGCTGCCGCCTCAGCATAAAGCGTAGCTTTTGATTTAAAATGATGGTAAAACGCGCCTTTAGTCACCCCGGCTTTTTCGCAAATCTCATTCACCCCAACATCCGTATAACTACTCATACGAACTAGATCTATCGCGGTCTCAATAAGCTTTACTTTTGAATTTGTTTTCGGGGCCATAATGCAATCCTATTCACTTATATTCCGGCACTTTAATCTTTTGTGAATCCACGCCGCCTCTAGGTGACAATTTATCATCAACTAACCTGTATTCTCTATATTCGACCTCCGCATCATCATTTTGATCCATGCGATAAAAACGGTCTTTATAAAAACGATAATGCTCTTCCCAGCTCAAAGCGCCATCATCATTCTTATCCGCTTGTTTAATACGCAGTTCATAACGCTTAATACGATCATCTGCGATTGCGCCATGAAAATCCTCACGGTTTTGTTCAAAAACTTCGAAGGACAAATCAAGCTCAGTCTTATCCCATAGACCATCTTTATTCAAATCATAGCGTTTGAAAGCGCTGAGTATATGGTCATCAATTTCCTGCTCGTTCAAAACCCAATCTTTATTCAGATCGATTTCCTGAAAAAACGGCAAGCGCCTTTTATAGCGTTTCACCAGCTTATCGGGTACTTTTTCGGTTTCCCAAAACGGCTTATTCTTATCCGAAAAAGCCACATCTGCGCCTTGCGCAAAAGCGGGGCTTTGCAAAGCCTCCACCGCGAAAAACACACATAAAAAAACAAATAATTGTAAATAGCCTCGCAAGCTACCCCGCAATTCTAATGATCCTAAAAAATACAATACCGTAATAAATTACGAAATATCGACAACAACATACCAATCTCCATGATAGCATACCAACTGTTATCTTTCTATACAAACTAACGCATAAGGTGAAAAAAAACTTGCAATCAAATACAAGAATGCAAGAATTACACGAGAAATAAGGAAGTGAAACACAATGAACTTACCAACGCTCAGTTTTGAATTTTTTCCACCGAAAACCGCCGCCGGTCACGTAAAGCTCTTAGATACGATCAAGCGCCTAAACCATTACGCACCAGAGCTTGTAACCCTCACTTGCGCCGCAGCTAATGATCAAGATTGCCATAGCCTTGAGACATTTCAGAGTATCCACGCCGCCTTCCCTGCGCTTAATCGCGCAGCGCATTTAACATTCCTTTCTGCGACTAAGGCCGAAATAAGCGCACAGGCGGACCACTTATGGGCAAAAAACATCCGCAGCATTGTCGCGTTAAGAGGCGATATCCCTGAGGGAAAAGCCTTAGAAGACTTCGCCTCCGATGCGTATTACCGCTATACAAATGAATTTATTGCAGGGTTAAAAGCGCAGCATGATTTCACCATCTATGTTGGCACATATCCTGAAAAACACCCTGAATCTGTTGACCAAAGCCAAGACCTTATGGCGCTTAAATACAAAGCGCAAGCGGGCGCAGATAAAGCTTTAACGCAGTTTTTCTTTGACAATGAGGTGTTTTACGACTTTTGCGCACAGGCGCAAGATTACGGTATTAATATACCCATTTGCCCAGGCATCCTGCCTATACAGAATTATAGTAAGCTGGTTAGCTTCGCAAAAACCTGCCAAGCGACGATCCCACGCTGGATTATTGACGGTTTTGAAAGGCATAAAGACTGCGCCGACAGCCAACAACACTTCGCGCAAGACATTCTCAATAAACAAGTCGCTGATCTGGCAAAAAATAACATTGCCCATATCCATTTCTACACGCTGAACAACGCGAAAATGATTGAGAACTGCTTAAACACGCTCTAAACAGTAAAGCCGAGTGTCTTTAACAGGCTTGTTTTGATACCATCTGATTGCACGTCGTCAAGCGCTAGCAAAGCGGCATTGTCAGCCCTGCCATCTGCGCAGCCTATCAACCGGCCAAACATAGCGCCATCCATCGCAAGGTCAATATTAAGACAGCAAGGCTGAAACCATTCAGGATGTTTAAGCACAACCATGACCGCGGGGTCATGAAAACGGAAAACAGGCTCTGGTGAAAAATCACGGCAATGCGCCACCATTATATCCTGCGCATGGCGCGCCAACTCCGTTTGCGGCGCAAGCGCCATAACGT
Organism: Micavibrio sp. UBA2705; assembly: GCA_002354205.1. GTDB lineage: Bacteria > Pseudomonadota > Alphaproteobacteria > Micavibrionales > Micavibrionaceae > UBA2705. Next base: position 40,142 of record DELD01000061.1, read on the forward strand.
CATCACAGGTAAGCATAATCGGCCACGTCGTATTCATCGCGACAAAGTCGACCCGCACACCACTTTTTAAAGCCGCGCTAACAGCATAAGGGTCTGCGCCAATGTTAAAGTCAGCAAAAGGTAATTTATCCCATAAAGCATCAAATTTACCGCCCATCATCACGACGCGGTCAATGTAATCACCAAGCCGCGCCCCCATAGCCGTACAAATAAGTGCAAAATTCGTTGCGGGGCCTGTAATCACATAGGTCAGTTTCGTGCCGTGTTTTTCAAACTGCGCTTTAATGAAGTCTATAATGGCGTTAATATTATCATTCAGGGCTTGCTGCGCGTAATAAGCCGTGCGTTGTGGATCAAAGGGCAAGGTGATGTTACACAGGCCATTACCTGACGCCGCCTGTCGCGGCGCGACCACTTCATCAAAATAACGATGTGGCTGCGTTGGCGCATCCGCGCCCTTGAATACAGGGATTTCATTTTCAGGAAACGCACCAAGCACACGGCGGCAATTTTCAACCACATTATTAAGCGGGGTGTTGCCATAGGAAGCCACGACGCCACATAAAGGCATTTCATCAAGCAATGCATACCAAATCGCCAGCGCATCATCACGGCCTGTATCACAGTCGAGTATAAACGGCGCTAAAGGAGCGGAAGAAAAAACCATGACACATCCATCATCTTAAAAAATATAAGCGCAACACATCTGAGAGGCGATTATTTCATCACTTTCATCATCGATGTATTCGTATGTGTATTGGTAACATGTGAGACAGGTTTTGCACCGATAAACCAAGAAAGCGGCATATTTACGCCCAAATTTTTCTGAATATCTTCACAGAAAGTAAAATTCACATCCCGCATCGTGTTTGTAAAGTCCTGCGCATTTTCACGCTGAACCGTAAAGCGTGAAGCTACATCCATGAAAATCCCCGGCAAGCGGCCTTTTTTACCATCAATCTTAACGACAAAGCCATCAAACAATAAATCGCGCGGCGTTTGCACATCAGAATTTACGCCATGATAATTGACGCTAATACTCACCGGAACAGATTTATCTTTATGCTTAATTTCGCTCAATTCAGCATCATCCGCCGAACAAAAACATGTCGAAATGCCCGCTAAATAGCCATAATCAAAAATATGTGCCTCATCCATCTGGTTTTCAAGCCAGTTAAGCATCCGCGCATGACGTATATTATCTTCAAGCAAGATAATTGGCTGTTTTTCACCTGTTTCTTTATAGCGCTGTTTTAAATCATCACGGATGATTTTCATCTGCTCCGAGATTTTCGGATGGCCTGGGCGCGCCGTATAATCAAAATAATCACGCCCACATAAAGAAAACAAGCGTGAAAACGAGATATCACCGCCAAAGCCTTCTGGCACATGAATCATGTCGTCCAAAGAAATCAAATACGGGGGCGGCGTACTGTTGCCAATATCCATTTTATTCGCTTGTTCGACCACAGTCTGCGTTAATTCTTTGGCATCATAGACATGAAAATGTATATTGTCGCGCTGCATTTCATCTAAGCCATATTTTCCTACATCGAGGTTATCAGCCAAAGCATCAAAAGACCGCGTAAGCCATGTCTGGTAAGCTTTTTCAGCAATATCCTCAACACGCAAATCCACACTGCGCTGATCGCCGCTTTCAGCGGCAAGCATATTAAATTTTTCTTTTACGGGAAGTTTATACGTAATTTCACGCAGCAAGCGTTCTTTTAACGGCGCCGTAACATGATCCGTGTCATCACGAATAACGAGGGTTAGGCTATCTTGGCGGCCACGTAGCGCATTAACAGTCTGCTCTGCATCGCCAATTGAAATTTTTCTTACGTTTACCATGCGCTCCCCACATATTGGTTGAACATAATTATATATTAGGGTCGAGTGATGTTTTATGACAAAATAAATACAGAGTCAAGCCTCTTAATTTTGTCCAATAAAATGAAGAACTTAAAACGCCTTGCACGAGGTCCTAATTTCATGTGTAATATAAGCTAAAAATGCACAACAGGCAGGATATAAACATGGTTACAGCAACAAATTTAGGTTTCCCCAGAATTGGCGGAAAACGCGAGCTTAAAAAAGCCACCGAATCTTTTTGGAAAGGTACAACAAGCGAAGCTGATTTGTTTAATGCTGGAAAATCCTTAAGGCTAAAAAACTGGAATGTGCAAAAAGACGCAGGCATCACACATATTCCAGTTGGCGATTTTTCATTTTATGACCATGTCCTTGATATGTGTGCCCTGCTTGGCTGCGTTCCTAAGCGTTACAACTGGGACGGCGGCAAAGTCGACACGGCAACCTATTTTGCTATGGCACGCGGCACAGACGATGCGCCTGCAATGGAAATGACCAAATGGTTTAACACCAATTACCATTACATCGTCCCAGAATTTGAGACGGTCGAAAACTTAAAGCTCTCCACCACAAAGTTATTTGATGAGATTAAAGAAGCGCAGGCCCTAGGCATCACACCGCGCCCTGTAATATTAGGCCCGCTATCTTTCATCGGCCTTGGCAAAATAAAATCAGATACTTTAAGTCGCGATGATATTCTCATCGCGCTCTTGCCACTTTACACGCAAATTCTGCAAAAGCTAGAAGCTTTAAATGTTGAATGGGTACAAATTGATGAACCATTGCTCGTCACCGATATTTGTGATGGCATGCGCCAAGCATACCGCAAAATCTATGGCACATTAAAAAGCAGTACCAATGTAAAAATCCTCCTCGCGACTTATTTCGAAGAACTTGGTGAGAATAAAGACCTTGCCATGAACATTGATGTCCATGCCCTGCATATTGACCTTAAACGCGGCGGCACGCAGCTTGACTATATATTACAGCATTTGCCGCGCGAACGCACATTATCCATCGGCCTTGTAGACGGGCGCAATATTTGGCGCACAGATTTAGATGTCGCGATAACCCTCGCGGAAAAAGCACGTGAATCTACTGGCTCAAGCCGTTTAATGATTGCACCGAGCTGTTCAATGATACACTGCCCCGTTGATGTAAGCCAAGAAACTAAATGCGACAGCGACATTAAAGAATGGCTAGCCTTTGCAACCCAAAAAATCGATGAAATCGCCATTATAACAAAGGCACTTAACGAAGGACGCGATAGCGTCGCCCAAGAACTGGCTGACAATAAGGCAGCTCTCGACCGCCGTACAACATCAACCAAAATTCATAACCCTGATGTGAAAGAACGTATCAGCGCGATCACATCACCAATGTATTCACGCAAAGCGCCTTATAACGCGCGTAAAGATGTACAAGCGGATATATTCAAACTACCAAGCTTTCCCACCACCACCATTGGCTCCTTCCCGCAAACCAAGGAAATCCGCCAAGCGCGCGCCGCCTATAAAAAAGGCAGTCTTTCCCAAGACAGCTACATAGCAGCAATGAAAAAAGGAATTGAACATGTCGTGCGCTATCAAGAAAGCATTGATATAGATGTTCTTGTCCACGGCGAGGCAGAACGCAATGATATGGTCGAGTATTTCGGCGAGCAACTTGATGGTTTTGCCTTTACGCAATTTGGCTGGGTACAATCTTACGGCTCACGCTATGTTAAGCCGCCAATCATTTTTGGGGATATCACACGCCCCAAAGCGATGACCGTCAAATGGTCATCTTATGCGCAGTCATTAACCGAGCGCCCGCTGAAGGGTATGCTGACCGGCCCTGTGACTATTCTGTTCTGGTCATTTATTCGTGACGACCAGCCCTTATCTGAAACGTGCCGCCAAATTGGCCTTGCCATTCGCGATGAAGTAACAGACCTTGAAAATGCGGGTATCAAAGCTATTCAAATTGACGAGCCTGCCATCCGTGAAGGCTTGCCCATCAGAAAAGATGACTGGGCGGCCTACCTCAAATGGGCGGTTGAATGCTTTAAACTTTCTTCATGCGGGGTTGCGGACAAAACGCAAATTCACACCCATATGTGTTATTCTGAATTTAATGACATTATTGAATCCATCGCCGCGCTTGACGCAGATGTGATATCCATCGAAACCAGCCGTTCACAAATGGAGCTGCTTGATGCTTTTGCCGATTACAACTATCCAAACGAAATTGGCCCTGGCGTTTATGATATACACTCACCGCGTATTCCGGCAGAAGGTGAAATGGTTGCATTGTTAAACAAAGCCTGCGCCGTATTAAAAGCACAGCAAATTTGGGTCAATCCTGATTGCGGCCTAAAAACACGCAGCTGGGATGAAGTGAAACCTGCTTTAGAACACATGGTCAGCGCCGCAAAAAAAATGCGCGCAGCCCGCGCAAAATCACAAGCGGCCTAATAAGCCATTATCAGGCAAGCAAGAATACAAAAGCCAGTATGCAAATACTGGCTTTTTAATGACTTCAGGGCGGCGTTAACGGGGCGCGGCGCGAAGCTATGCATCATCCGTATAATGGGTGTAATAATAAGCCGTTTCCCCATAACCGTATTTGGCCTGTTTTTTCAAATCAACCAAAGTGAAAGCAAGCGATAAATTCTTAAACCCTAAATCTTTAAATTGCTTAATACCGCCAAGTACCAATTCTTTAGGTGTCTTATCCCATTGCACGGCATAGACCATATGGTCGGCATATTCAGCCAAAACGCAGGCATCAGACACAGCTAACGATGCGGGGGTATCTAATATAACAAAATCATATTCTTTACGTACCAAAGCCATCAATTTAGACATGTTGTCAGATGTCAGCAAATCAAGCGCCGTATTGGCTACAGAGCGCCCCATTATAACATCTAACCCCGTACTTTCATCCTTGGTAATAACGTCTTCCAACGGTAACTGGCCTGACAAATATTCCACCAATGACAGACTATTTTCACAGCCCATAAGGTTGTGAATATTCGGGCGGCGTAAATCACAATCAATCAACAGCACCCTGCGCCCTGACAATGCACTTAAACGCGCGAGCCACACGGACATTGTTGACTTGCCTTCATCCGGCAAAGAGGACGTTATCGCCAGCACATCAAACTTCTTATCGAGATGTTTTTGGTGCAACGACAGCACCGTCTTCATGGAGCGCAGCGCCTCCGTTGTCACCGATGTCGGGTTTTTTGTCACATAATCTGCTGCTTTCAAATGACGCGAAGGCTTAACCGCAGGAATAGACCCTACGCAAATAAGCCCAGTGTCTTTTTCAATCTGGATCGCACTACGATAGGCATTATCAAGATTTTCAAGCAAAACAACAAGCGCCAATGCCGCAAACAGTCCCAATATCGCAGAAAGTGACATTAATAATTGCCTGTTAGGATAAACGGGGCGCTGCGGTACAGTCGCATAAGATAAAATCTGCGCGTCTGCTTCTTGCAAATCTTCTTGTTGGTCTGAACGTTTATAGCTTTCTAAGAAGGTTGCGAAGATCTGCCGCGTTGTCGCCGCTTCACTCTCAAGTTCGCGCAATTTAATAGCGGCCTGATTTTCAAGCTTGCGTTTGGTTTCAAGTGCGCTCAGATCCTCTGCCAGCACTTCCATACGGGTAAGTTCAACCGCCATATTGTGTTCTAAATGCTCTGCCGTGCGCTCTAATTCTTTTTGCAGCTCCGCTTTGATACTCGCAAGCTCTGCATTAATACGGATCATTTCAGGATGTTTGCGACCGTAACGCTTGGACAACTCAGCATGAGAGCGCGCAACCTCACTATGTTTGATAATCATACGTCCCAAAACGCTGCCTTCGCCCAAATTCGTAGCGGCTTCCAGTTTTACGGGGTTTGCCGCCCAGCCTTTTATCTGCTCCAATCTTGCGCGCGCTTCGGCAAGGCGGCTTTTGGACAAAACCAATTGCGTATTAATTTCTGAAATTTGCTGCGCTGTGACTTCCGCGCGGGAGCCTGATATTAATTCTTTATCCGCGCGATACTGCTCCACCGCATTTTCAGCCTGTCTTAATTCTTCACGCAATGTATCAAGACGCACATCAAGCCAGTCGGTCACTTTGCGCGCTGCGATAAATTTACGGTTAAGGCGCGCATTCACATACACGTCCGCAATGGTATCAACGATTTGCTTTGCACGTTCAGGCGATGGCGATGTAAATTTCACCGAAATAACCATAGACCCTGCAATAGGGCGAATTTCCAACTGCTTTAATACGCGCCCAATGAGAACGCCCAATTCTTTTTCATAGCGCCATTTTTCATCATTGGTCATTAGGCGTTCTTCGCCAATACGGCTCAGCTTCAAAGCCTTAAACCCCTGACGCGTTTCATTGCTATTTTCTATTTCATGAAATCGTCTGATATAGGGCAAGTCATGCGTAAAGGACGGCACTTCGTATAAGTTAAGGCGACGAATAACCTCTAACATCAAATTGCGAGAGCGGATAATTTCCACTTCACTTAAAATCTGCGATGAATCCGCTTTGCGTTTATGCGAAAGCTGCGTTGATGCAATGTTATTTACATCAAGCTGCTCCTGTTTAACCAAAACAAGCGCCCCTGTCTCATATAATGGCGTGATACGTTCACACGCATAATAGGCCGCTCCCATAAAACCTAGCATCATAAAGACGATCAGATAGCGTCTGCGCCAAAAAGTCATTAAAATGCGGCGCAAATCAATTTCAACTTCGCCGCCGCTATTCGTATAGCCCGCGCTTGTTGAAACATCATGTTGCTCCAACGCTTTTTTATATTGGCTATCGTCTTGACCTTGGGTCATCTCAATACTCTTTTGCAATCGCGTCTTATCGCTAAATAAAACCGCATACCTTTAACTTAAAAAAATCTCTCTTTGACAGTAATCACATCACCCGGATAAATCCGCGTACCGCCATGGGCTTCGATAACCTCTTTCATACCGTTAAAATCCCGTTTGATATAAACTGTTTTTTGGTTCGCGCGGTATGTATAGCCGCCCGCCATAGCGACCGCCTTAATTACATCAAGGCCGTAAGCATAAGAAAAGTCACCAGGATTGCGCACTTCACCGATCAAGTAAAACGGACGAAAGGCCGCGATTTCAATCGATACGCTTGGGTGGCGTAAATAGCCTTGCTTTAATTTGCGTTCAATTTCCACTGAGAGCGCAGAGGCCGTTTGCCCCATCACATCAACGCGGCCAATCAATGGCATTAAAATTTGCCCCATCGCATCAACGCGATACTGCCCCGAAAGCTGGTCTTCATTATATACGCGAATATGCAGCACATCATCTGCCGCCAATTGATAACCATGACGCACCACTTTGGCAAAACTATCATCTGACGAGATGCGCCCTTCTAAAACATTTATGAATTTGAAGTCAGCTTGCAGCCCGTCGCTACGCTGCGCCTTTGCGTCCTTTGGTTCTGACGCCGCATAGCTTAGCGTGCCCATTGGCAACATCAGAATGCCAAGAGCCATTGTAAAAATAACAATGCGCATATCTCTCAATTTCATATTCTCTCACAGCGAAGAACTCGCGTAAAATCTGGGACTGTATAGAATAACTATACAGCCCTATAATATCTCATTTAGGGGGGGAATCACAAGGGCTAAAAGGAAAGAAGCTTAACCATAGCAAAAGCCCGCATTACTCCGCGGCGCTTGCAGGCGCGGCAGCAACCTCAAAGACATGCTCCACGCGCTTCGCGCCCAAAGGCAAATCAATCAAACGCACTGCAAGTTTCGCGCGCGAGGCGCCGAGTGATGTGATATCATGCATTTTCGAAAGTGCTTCTGCGAAGCGGTGCGCTGCCTCAATGGGCTCTGTTTCAAAGACAGGTCTTTGTAAGAGTAAAACATATTCATTCCGGCGCGTCTGCCCGATAATATCACTCTGACGGCGCAAGCGTACTAAGTTTTTGGCAAGCTGCGCTGCGCTAAACTCACCAGGGTAAGGGCCGTCTTTTTCAATGATATCTTTATAGTTCTCTAATGAAATAAACAGCAAGTAAGAACGCTCAGCATAACGGTCTGCGCGGTCAATACAGGCAAGGAATAATTGATTAAACGCTGATTTCGCGATTATGCCGCCAGAGCTTTTAAAATCTTCGCGATCATCACCAAGGTGATCCACAAGCTCCGTCAAAGTGCGCGCGCTTTCTGCCATTTTATCAACGGCAGAAGAATCAAGCGGCTTTGGTAGCAAATCATTAAAGCCTGACTTCACCGCTTCTTCCAAAGTGTGGCTCTCACTTGCGAGCACCATATAAGGATTTGCTTTGAGAATACGGCGCGCTTCACGAATAAACGGGCGCGCATCACGCATTGGCGCGGGGTCAAGCACGATAAAGTCAAAAGGCTCAGCCTCAAGGCGTTTTAAAGCAATGTTACGGCCGGGCTCAATAGCAGACTTAATGCCCAATGCAGATAAACGGCTCTGCACCAGCTCTGAAGCCACTTTATCGCTATCAACTATTAAACACTTCATGGGGCCCCCAGAAAAAGAAAAAACACGTAACAGACATGATACGATGCAATAGTTAATAAATTTATCACGAGTTAGACATTTTATCAAACCCACAAATAACAAATGCGTTGATAAATATTTACTTGCATAGCACAGGCATGCAATGCACTATTTAACGCACCATTTAAGACATCGGCAAAATATAAACTAACGGATAAGATTATGAGTATCACATTACACAAAAACGACCTTCCCGATAACATCGTATTTACAGGCTCTATCGCCGTAGATACAGAAACAATGGGCTTACAAATCCACGGTCGCGACCGTTTGTGTTTGGTACAAATATCCGCGGGCGACGGCACTGCCCATTTGGTACAAATTGATAAAGACCAAAAAGAAGCGCCGAATTTGAAAAAATTAATGGGCGATACCAGCATTACAAAAATTTTCCACTTTGCGCGTTTTGACGTTGCCGCGCTTAAACTCTTCCTTGGCGTTGACGTTGCGCCCGTATATTGCACAAAAATCGCCTCTAAACTCGTGCGCACTTACACAGACCGCCATGGTCTGCGCGATTTATGCCGCGAACTTATTAGCGTCGATATCAGCAAACAGCAGCAATCATCAGATTGGGGCGCAGCAGAGCTAAGCAAAGACCAGCTCTCATATGCAGCAAGTGACGTATTTTACCTGCACCGCCTTAAAGAAAAACTTGATGCCAACCTGATCCGCGAAGGCCGCATGGATATGGCACAATCATGTTTTAACTTCCTCAACACCCGCGCTGACCTTGATAGCGCAGGATGGGATGAAGTTGATATTTTCTCTCATTAATCCAACGCATCGCTTTAAAACAGCCGATAGGAACATATAAATGACACGATTTTATAAAACGATTTTAAATTTCGCCGCACTTGCAGCGCTCAGCGCCGTCTTCACTTTGCCTGCCCACGCAGAAGAAAAAGCAAAGAAAGCTGATACACCTGTAACGCAATACGCGCAAGAAACAGAAGAGCTGGTCAAAAGTCTGAACGAAGAGCAAGCTGATAAATATTATAAAATCCGTAATGTTTACGGCGTTATTCGCTCCGTCAAATCGGTAGAGGCCATTATTGATAAAGCCGTTTCATCGTGTAAAAAAGAACATAAAGACCTTGGCAAAAACATTGAAGAACGCTTCGCGGAATGGCGCGTAGCAGTGCGACCTGTCATCAGCAAAGGTAATGAACGCCTTGAAAAGCTTATCTTGCTGCAAGATTACGCCAAACCATCACAAGTCAAACAGCATTTAAAAAACTTTGATTCCGCCGCACAATATGGCGAATCCTTAATTGATATGAAACCTGCCAGTGATGAGAAAAGCTGTAAATCACTGCTTGAGAACATGGAAAAAACGCAGGCTGACCTTATTCGCCTGTTAGAAAAAAGCATTGGTTTAGAATAACCATGAAAATCATACACGTTTTAGCTGGCGCGCCCACTGGCGGCGCAGAAACCGCCTGTATCGACACTTGCATTGCCATGTCCAAACATGGCTTTGATGTTGAGGTTATTACCCGCCCCAATAATATACGCGTCCCGCGGCTTAAAGATGCCGGCATAAAAACATATACACTGCCCTTTGGCGGCAAAATTGACAGCTATACACCGTGGCGCATCAAAAGGATTTTAAAAAAATCAAAACCTGACATCGTCCAAACATGGATGTCACGCGCCGCAGATAAAATGCCGCATGCCCCCGCAAGTAAGCCTTATAAAGTGGTCAGCCGCCTTGGCGGGTATTACAAAATAAAGTATTTCAAAAACACTGATTATTTTATGGCCATCACCCCTGACATTAAGCGCCATCTTGTCGAAAACGGCGTTAACCCTGACACGATCCGCCACATTAATAACTTTGCGGAAACCGAACCCCATTTCACCAGAATAAGCCGCGCTGATTTAGACACCCCAGAAGACGCAAAAGTCGTACTCACCTTAAGCCGCCTACATGAATCAAAGGCTTTGGATACATTAATGCACGCCGCGCTTGATTTAGACAACGTGTACCTGTGGCTCGCAGGCGAAGGGCCAGATCGTGATAAATTACAAAAACTCGCCGCAGAGCTCGGCATGACAGAGCGCATTAAATTCCTGGGATGGCGACAAGACCGCGCAGCTTTACTCGCAGCAGCCGACATATGCTGCTTCCCCTCACGCTATGAGCCTTTCGGCACAGTCTTTGTCCAAGCATGGGCAAACAAAACGCCGTTAATCGTTAGCCTTGCCGATGGCCCAAAACAATTCGTCCGCGACAAAGAAGACTGCCTCGCCTTTACCATTGATGATACAGAATCGCTAAGCAATAACATCAAGCTTTTGCGCGACAATGCCGCATTGGGACAAGACCTTGTCGAAAATGGTTATAAGCGCTATTGCGAAGAATTTTCGGTAGAAAAAACCATGGAAGCCTATCAAAAATTTTATGACGATATTCTCGCGCAAGGTACTAAGTAAAGGCCCGTATTTACGCCAAATTCTCTGGCCCAAATGAATCGGGCAGTAATTCACGCATATTATACTGTTTTAACACGCGCCCATCTTTATGATAGATGGTGATGAGCGTCTCATCCATATCGCAAAACTCCCTTATCCGCTGGCGGCAATCACCGCATGGCGTACACAGTGCATCGCTTGGGCCAATAATCACGATTTCCGCAATTTGCGTATCCCCTGCCGTAATCATTGCCGATATTGCCGAGACTTCGGCGTGGGTCGCAATAAAATGCGCCGTTTCTACATTGCATCCGGCATAGATATCCCCCTCCACACTGCGTAAAGCTGCGCCGACAGGGTGCTTGGAATAAGGGGCATAGGCGTTTTTTTGGGCGCTAAGCGCCGCATCAAATAGGGACATGTTTTTCTCCATAACCCCGACAAATAACCACAAAAAAAAGGCGCGGTAAAGCGCCTTTCCTTCTCAATATCATTGCCCAACAGCTTAAATCATCGCCATGCCGCCATTGACGTGGATGGTCTGACCGGTGACATAACCCGCTTCATCGCTCGCAAGGTAGCTACAAGCCGCCGCAATATCATCAGAACTTCCCATGCGCTGCATCGGGATGTTTTGATTAATGCCATCTTTTTGGTCATCACTAAGCGCATCAGTCATTGCCGTTGCAATAAAGCCCGGCGCAACACAGTTCACAGTAATACCGCGTGATGCAATTTCACAGGCCATAGACTTTGACCAACCAATCATACCCGCTTTAGACGCGCAGTAATTTGTCTGGCCCGGATTACCCGTCACGCCAACAACAGATGTGATGTTAATGATACGGCCAAAACGGTTTTTCATCATGCCGCGCTGTAGCGCCTGTGCAAGCTTGAATGTCGCGCTCATATTAACGTTAATCACTTCATCCCAATCTTCTGCTTTCATACGCATAGAAAGGCCGTCGCGCGTTAAGCCTGCATTATTGACCAAAATGTCAACCTTGCCGCCTAGCGCCTCACTCGCCGCTTTTGCAAGCGCAGCAGGGCCATCCGCCGCGCCAAGGTCCGCAGCAACAACGTGCACACGATCACCAAGCTCTGCGGCTAGCGCATCAAGCTTATCTGTATTACGCCCAGATATTGCAATCAATGCGCCCTGCGCATGTAAGCTGCGTGCAATAGACGCGCCAATACCGCCCGTAGCGCCCGTAACAAGCGCTGTCTTTCCTGACAAATCAAACATATACATCGTCTCCTCAATAATCAGATAAAAATAAATCTGGCACGAACATACGCGCCATTACTGATAATGACAAGACTCTATATTGATCTTTTATATGTATATAAAACGCCGCTTATATGTTGGGCGTTTAGACAACGCGGCGTGCCTCTAACAGGAACTCTTGAACAACCTGATTGAGATGTTCTGATTGCGAAGAAAGCTCATTTGCTGCGCCGCTCACTTCATGCGCAGAGCTTTGTGCCTCACCAGCTGCGCTAGAAACCTCGGTAATGTTTTCAGACACTGCTGCCGTGCCCATTGCAGTTTCGTCGATACTTTTTGCAATCTCACGTGTTGCATTGGACTGCTCTGAAACCACAGTAGACACAGCCTCGTTCACCTCATTAATTTCGGCAATCTTATGCGTCACGGCCTGAATTCCCTGCACAGC
>DELD01000044.1 GCA_002354205.1 Micavibrio sp. UBA2705
ATGAAATTTCTCGACCAAGCTAAAATATTCGTAAAAAGCGGTAATGGCGGCCCAGGCTGTATGTCATTCCACCGTGAAAAATACGTGGAATATGGCGGCCCAGATGGCGGCAATGGCGGTAAAGGCGGCGATGTATATTTCCGTGCGGTCAGTAATCTCAACACACTTATTGACTTCCGCTACACTCAGCACTTCAAAGCCGAAGGCGGTCAAAACGGTCAAGGCCGTAACAAATCAGGCCGTGGCGGTGAAGATATTATTATTAACGTTCCCGTTGGTACAGAGATCATTGATGAAGACAAAGAAACCGTCTTGCTTGATATGGTTAATGATGGCGAGACCGTTTTATTCATGCGCGGTGGCGATGGCGGCTTTGGCAACGCCCATTATAAAAGCTCCACCAACCAAGCGCCACGTAAATCCACCCCCGGATGGCCTGGTGAAGAGCGTGACTTATGGCTACGCCTTAAATTAATTGCTGATGTCGGACTTGTGGGCATGCCCAATGCAGGCAAATCGACATTTTTGGCATCATGCTCACGCGCCAACCCGAAAATTGCCGATTATCCATTTACGACCCTTCACCCAAATTTGGGCGTTGTCCGCCGTCATGGTCAAGAATTTATTCTCGCAGACATCCCCGGCTTGATTGAAGGCGCACATGAGGGGCACGGCCTAGGCCACCGCTTCCTTGGTCACGTTGAACGCTCTGCCATTTTGCTGCACATGATTGACATTACACAAGATGACCCTGCAGGCGCATATAAAACTATTCGTGAAGAGCTCAAATCATATGGTGAAGAAATTTCACAAAAACGTGAAATTGTCGCGCTAAACAAAGCCGATGCGCTAGGCGAAGAGCTCTCCGCCTATCAAGCAGAAGAATTTGAAAAAGCGACAGGGATTAAGCCGTATGTTATTTCAGCCGTTGCAAGCCTCGGCCTTGACCCCGTGCTCAACGAGCTTGGTGACGCGGTACGTATGCGTATTCAGGCTGACAAAGAAGCAAAAGAAGCGTAGCACGCGACTTATCCCGATACGTCACCCTTGGCTGGTCGATCTTTAATGCTATCTTAATAAAATTATATATAATAGGAGATGTAAGAGTCTCTTTATTTCATTGATTACTTTAAGATAGCAAGGTTACAACACATGCCAAAAGACAGCCTAGACAAAGCCTTACATGAAGACCATTTCAAAACACCGCTGAAATATCAGCCAGATCATATTGATGTGGATATTAAAATTCATGATATTGATAATGTCGATGTTGAAACGCGCTATCACTATAAAGACGCATTCCCGTCTGAGGCAAAGCCTGCTTATATTGAGCTTGATTTTGAAGACATCAAGCTTTCCGCTGATGAACGCCAAAATGGCGCATCACCAAAAACCTTACTCAGCCTAGAAATTGACGGTGCAGCTTTGGTTGAAGGCAAAGATTATACCTATATCGGCGCCAAACATAAAATCCATCTAAACGTCCCTGACGGCAAAAGTGATTTTATCCTTACCGCCAAAACCAATGTAGATCCAGAGCACAACACCACTGGCGTTGGCCTTTATATGAGCGATGGCAACATCTTTTTTAAAGGCGAAACGATGAACTTTAGAAAAGTATCCCCCATTCAAGACCGCACAGATGTGCTTTCAACATTTAAGGTCACATTACGCAGCAACCCAAACGCTGCGAAGCTAAGCAATTATAATCAATTACTATCGAACGGCCTGCTTACAGACCAAGGCAAGGATGCCGATGGCTATAATTACACAGAATATAAAGATAACGCCCCAAAACCATGTTATTTAATGGGCGTGCAGGCTGGCGAATTTGCCAGTGAAGAATACGATCACACATTCAGCAATGGCCACAAAGTGCAAATCTTCACCCACGCGCCGTTAAAAGATAAGAACAAAGACCAATATGTCGTTGAAGGTATCAAACGCGGTATGGAGTATCTCGATAAAGAATTTGGCCTTATCTATGATAAACCTGAATACCATATCACATCGCTAACGACATTTAACGCAGGCGCGACTGAAACTAAAACGATGCCGATGTTTTCCGCCAGTTACTTCACAACGGATAAAGACTACGTTTATAACGCGAACTTGCTTGATACTATGGCGGTTGTTATCCATGAATACATCCATGAATTTATCGGCAACACATTTTACATCAATAACTGGTTAGAACTAGGATCAAAAGAAGGTCAAACAGTATTCTTAGAGCAGCTTGCCACCGCCGCAATGCTTGCCGACCCTGATGTTGTCCGCATGGGCGATATGAACGGTATGATTAACAGCCAATTCGCAAAAGAAGACGACCAAAAACTGCCCCCTATTCCAAAATCGCTGAACTCAGAGCGTGACCATTATTCATCAACCACATACAGTAAAGGCGCTGAGTGTTTTCGCATGATGCACACGTTAATGGGGCACGACAATTACACGAAATTAGTCAAAGAGTTTGTTGATAACCATTACACGCAAAATGGCAGCATAGATGACTTCCTTGCCTTGGCAGAACAGCACCATAATTTTGACTACACAGGCAAATTCGCGCGCTGGTTTAAACAAGCAGGCCGCGCCACGGTAACAAGCCAAGGTCATTACAAACCAGACAGCCAAGAATACATTATAAGCCTACAGCAAAGCTTTAAGGACGACACGAACAAGCCGCTTCCTATTCCGCTAAATATGGCGCTATGCATTGATGGCGCAATGGAGCAGGAACATATTTTCGTTTTCGACCAAGAAAATGACGCCATTGTTTTCAAGAACGTCAGCAAGCAGCCCGATGCCTATAGTATTAATCGCGGCTTTTCTGCGCCGATTGAGGTTAATCACGACCAAGATTCTGACCAAGCCTTAAAACTCCTCGCCGCAGAAAGCGATGGCGTGACGCAGCTACAAATCATTCAAGACATTCACAACAAGCAAATTTTGCAGCGTTATAAAGCATTAAAATCTGGGCAGGCAATTACTCCCATTCCAAACAGCCTTACAAAAGCGCTACAGACACTCGTGACGCGCGATGACATTGCACCTGATGTCTTGGCGAAACTACTCACCCCTGCGCCATGTGGCGGCTTGCGTGCGAAAATTAGTGACGCCGAGCCTCTCACACTTCTTCAAGCGCGTGAAAGCTACCTAGATGATATTACAGCCGCGCTTTATAGCGAGATGGATACAAAATACACAGATTTAAGAGCCGATTTAGCGGGGCCCTATAAGGAAGAAAAGGCCTTACAACAAAAACGGACATTAGCATCGACGCTTATAGGCTTTACAGCGCGACAAAACAGCGCCGCCGAGCAGCAGAAAATTATTGACCTCTATGACAATGCTAATTGCGGCCATGACCGTCTGGTCGCGACAAGCCTTATCGGTAAGCTTAGAGACGCCAAACCACAGGATGCAGCGCGCATTGAGGCTGATTTCCTTAAATACATGTCCGATGACACGAACGGCACATTAAAAGCGATGGATATTTTGGTCGGTGAAACAGTGGATGACCCGAAAGCCCTGCTACATAGCGCATTAAATGACCCAAAATATGGCTATGATTGGGGTATTCCACATCATGGTAAAATGGTTAGTTTACACTTCGCTGCAAATTACGAAAATTTCCACAAAGCTGATGGTTCAGGCTATGAAGCAATAGCAGATATGGCTATACAGGCCGGTAAAATCAACCCTGAAGTTGCTGCGGCCGTTGGCGGGCACCTGACATCTCTTAACAACTTTGACGCTGCGAGCGCCGCGAAGATGTATAAGGCATTAGAGCGCATCAACGCAACACCAAGCATGCCATTACAGCTACGTAAAGCGGTTGAGGATGCTATGGATGAGTATAGTAAAAAAAACGGGGCGCAATGCAGCGGAAAAGCCAATCCGAACTGTAACCCCTAAGCGTTTTCTGGTATAGAATCACATTAACAACGTTCATTTTAATCACGTGAGGACATCATGCGCACGGACTTGCCACAAACTATCTATTTAAAAGACTATCAACAACCCGCTTTCTTTGCAAAGCATTGCGATTTAACATTTAAAATACATGATGGTTACACACGCGTCACATCGCAAACACAATATGAGAAAAATGATAACGTTGACAGCTTCACACTTCACTTAAACGGTGAACATCAAAAGCTTGTTTTCATTGAAATAGACGGCGTTAAGATAGAAAACAACGCGTATGAACTAAGCGACACGGAATTAAAAATTAGCGTTGAAAAACATGCGTTTACACTCACAATCGAAACTGAGATATCACCTGAGTCCAATACAGCTTTGGAAGGGCTATATAAATCAGGCGACACGTACTGTACGCAGTGCGAGGCAGAGGGCTTTCGCCGCATCACATATTACCAAGACCGCCCAGATAATATGGCGACCTTCACCACGCGTATCGAAGCTGATAAGACAAAATATCCCGTTTTGCTTTCAAACGGTAATTTGACCGATTCTGGTTTACTTGAAGATGGTCGCCACTTCACTGTATGGGATGATCCGTGGAAAAAGCCTTGTTACCTTTTCGCACTCGTCGCTGGAAATTTAGAACATATTGAAGATAAATTCACAACCGCATCTGGGCGTGAAGTGACTTTGCGCATTTATGTCCGTGATGGTGACCAAGGGCAATGTAGCCATGCAATGGAGAGCCTCATACACTCCATGAAATGGGATGAAGAAAAGTATGGGCGTGAATATGACCTTGATTTGTTTAATATTGTTGCCGTGAGTGACTTTAATATGGGCGCGATGGAGAATAAATCACTCAACATATTCAACACCGCCCTCGTCCTCGCCCACGCAGAAACCGCGACAGATGGTGACTTTCAGCGCGTCGAAAGCGTTGTCGCGCATGAATATTTCCACAACTGGACAGGTAACCGTATCACCTGCCGCGACTGGTTTCAGCTTTCGTTAAAAGAAGGCCTAACGGTATTTAGAGACCAAGAATTTAGCGCAGACATGAATTCCGCACCTGTGCAGCGCATTGATGACGTTATCCATTTACGTGAATTTCAGTTCTCAGAGGATTCAAGCCCTCTTGCACACCCTATTCGCCCCGATAATTACATTGAAATCAATAATTTCTACACAATGACCGTCTATGAAAAAGGCGCTGAAATTATTCGCATGTTTTATAACTTGCTCGGCCCTGAAACATACCGCAAAGCGACTGACCTTTATTTTGAACGTCATGATGGGCAGGCTGTCACCTGTGAAGACTGGGCAAAATGCATGGAAGATGCTTCAGGCCAAGATTTAACGCAGTTTAAACTCTGGTATACGCAGGCAGGCACACCTGAAGTTACGATGCAAACCAATTATGATGAAGCGGCGCAGCGCATGACGCTTACATTCACGCAAAACGTCCCTGACACAGCAGGGCAAAGCGATAAGCAGCCCATGCACATTCCAATACGCATGGCGTTGATTTCCGCTAATGGTGATGAAATAGCCTTGGATAAAAATGGCGCGCGCGAAACCGTACTTCATTTAAAAGAACCTAAACAAAGCTTCACTTTTGAAAACGTCACATCAAAGACCGTACCATCAGTGCTGCGCGGCTTTTCTGCGCCGGTAAAGCTCACTACCGACCTTACGGATCAAGACTTACAATTCCTTATGGTACATGACCAAGACGGGTTTAATAAATGGGAAGCTGGCCAGAAATTGGCGATGCGTCAGATTATCGCGCATTATAAAGATGCTAGCCACAGTACTGACCCTGCATTTATTGACAGCATTAAGGCGCTTGCCGAAACGGCATTTGATGCCAATACTGACCATGCCTTACTTGCCCGCGCGCTTAGCTTACCAAGCATGGGCGACTTGATGCAGTACTTAGATGACCTTGACCCCACGCGCCTACACAACGCATGTGAAAAAGTACAAAGCGACCTTTCTGGCGCATGCCAAGATGTAATGACGAAGATATATAACGCATTCAAGGACCATTCTGATGGCCTTAAATTCCACGAAGCCGCAGGCCGCCGCGCCCTTAAAAATGCAGCATTAGGGTATTTATGCGGACATAAAGAAGCTGACCGCAATGCACATGACCTTGCCAATGCACAATATGAAGGCGCGACCAATATGACTGACCGCATCGCAGCGCTCAGCAATTTGGTCGACACACAAAGCGCGCATCGTGATATCTGCCTCGCAGATTTCTATTTACGCTTTAAAGACCACGAACTTGTTGTAAACAAATGGTTTGGCCTACAAGCTGGCGCTGTACGTGCAAGCATTATTGAAGACGTACAGGAGCTTTCAGCACACCCTGACTTTAATTGGAAAAATCCTAACCGCGTGCGCTCGCTCTTCGCGGCTTTTGCCATGCGTAATCCTGCGGCCTTCCACAAAGCCGACGGCAGCGGTTATAACTTCTTGACAGATGCAATCGTTAAGCTGAACGACATTAACCCACAAATCGCAGCGCGGCTGTTAACGCCGATGCGTGAATGGAAACGTTTTGATGCTATCCGTCAGGATAAAATTAAAACCTGCCTAGAGCGCGTCCTTGCCGTTGAAGGGCTTTCAAAAGACGTCTTTGAGATCGCCAGCAAAAGTTTGAAAGGTTAATTCATATGTGTGGACGCATTGTTTGTATTGGCGATTCAATCACAGAAGGTATTGGTGACAAAGACGCACGTGGCTGGGTCGGTCGCGTCGGTGTGCAACTTGCCAGTGAAGCCGCATACAAAAAGGTTGAGCCGTGGCGAATGATCAACCTTGGCGTTGCTGGCGACACAAGTATCGATATTAAGCACCGCTTATGCAGTGAGGCTTTCTACCGCACACCGCAAATACTGGTTATCGCCGCAGGCATTAATGATACCGCCTATAAAATCTGGCCTGACAAGCGTGGGCAAAAAGTTGATCTACACATGGCGCGCTTTACGTGGAAAGAAAGCTTTAACATTCTTAAAGGCGTTGCCTTCCCCGTTATATCCGTTGGGCCGACGCCTGTAGATGAAAGTAAACTACCTAGTTTATGGCGACCATTTGACGCAGAAGATAAAGGCACAGATTTACGCAACGCTGATATTGCCGCTTATAATGAGATGTTAAAACAAGAAGCCGCGCTGGCGGGGCACAGCTTTGTTGATATGTTCGCGCAGCTTGACCACGACCAATTCATTCCTACGCTAGCGGATGGCCTACACCCCGACCATAGGGGATATGATATGATGGCTAAAATTATGGACGCGCATTTCAAGGCCATAGATATTGACCAATATGGTATGTAAGGCCGCCAACATCAGATTTTAGGCGTGATTTTCTTTAAGTCATTACTGAGAATGAGGCCAATGTTATCTATGGCTTCGTCATAATCAGAATCCTCGTATATTTCGACAATATTCTCAAATTCGAGACTTAATGCGTTATGCGTATCTGTGATATTTTTAAGGTATGAAGGCGCACGGTACCCAACAAAATCCACACCAAGCGCGACAGCATCAGACACGCTATCGCGCAGCACCGACGAAAGCGGCGATGTTGGATAAGTCCGGTATACCCCTGATTTACTGTAAATCACGCTTTTATTATTCAAGTAAATACGCAAATCATGCGCCTCGGGGTCGTAATTTTTATTAAGCTGCGGTACTTCGCGTCCTTCTGCAAAACGCGTAATACCGATACGCTTAATGTAAGAATCTCGCGTATAATCAACAATAAAACTCAAATGATCAGTACCAAAACTTTGTAGTTGCTGCCCTGCTACGCGTTCAGGCACCAAATCGCGGCCAATAACCGAATTCATAATCTTATCATTGCTTTTTAAGGCGAATATTTGAGAAAAACCGTGAGCATTATCAAGTTTTTTGGCTGCCACATTGTTGAAATCGGCTTTTAAGCCACCTATAAGGCACGGAATATCAACTGCGCCCATATTCATAGCCTTAACATTACGCAATGGCTCTAGGGGAAGGTTACGCGCAGTTAGGCGTTGCGTGATATCGCGCTCCATTTGCTGGATAAGGCTTGTACCGTACGAATAACCCGTGAGGACGATTTGCCCATAAAATGCATTCATCGCGTCAAGGCGTTCACTTTCAGGTAAAGCAGCCCAACTATCAAGCTGTACGTCATCGCCCATAATTAAATGGCTTGCTTCGCGGCCTTGCGGCGTTAGTGGATTATTTTTTAAGTTATGCATCTGGTCAGCGGTCTCACCAATCATGCGCTCTTCGCCGTTATTTTCGGCGTTAATGGTAACAATATAACTCGTGATTTTGGTTTCTTCAGGCTTGGTGATGTCGCGCACTATATTGACCAATGAATTATCAATTTGAATGCCGTTAATATGAAGAAGGCCGCCGAGGAAATAATGACGCTTGCGAGCATTTTTTCGCTCTCGTTCGTGACGCTTGGTGATTTCATCTAAATCACTCAAATCGATACCGTTATCACATAAAGCTTTTTTCAAAACAGTACTCATACGCATCACCTCTTTTTTAAAGATGCGTATCTATACACACAAACTTAACAAAAATCAATAAAATACTTAATATAATGCAAATTTACGCAAGCGTAAGCATCATGAAACTAACAAGGGACTGTTTTATTGCAAAAAAAGAGCCGCTAAAAACGGCTCTTTTATAATGCGATAGATATATAAACTTTATTCACCCGCGGAATCGCTTGGCTTACGCACTGTGCGTCTGCGGCGCTTGATTTCCATTTTAGGCCCTGTGTTTTCAGCTGGCGCACTATCCATCTGAGGTGGCTCTTGATTTCCGTTGCTATCATCATTTTTATTCGGTGCACCTTTACGGCGGGCTGAACGATGTGGCGGCACGGGAATAGGCTTTTGTGCCATTTGATCACGCTCGCTGGTCGCGATTTCAATTTCTAGGCGCGCAGAAACTTTACGCAGCTCATGGACAGCTTCTTGAAGACCACCACGAAGCTCTGCGTCATTTTTCTTTTCTTTCCATGCGCAATACGCTTCTACACATTTCTCTGACGTATCCTTCAGACGTGTTTCAATTTCATCCATGTTTTATACCTTTTTAAATTTTAAAATTATAATGCCAAGATAACACTTTATCGTGTAAAGCTTAACAGAAATAAAATTTTATTTATTCATTACCAAATATTGTGTTTAATTGCTGTGACACACGAATAAAGGTCGTACGTTTTGACAGTTCTTTTAACTGGCGCGCCCCAACGTAAGTACACGCCGAGCGCACACCACCTAAAATATTTTGTAGCGTTTCGCCCTGCACGTCACCGCGATAAGGCACTTTTACAGTCTTACCCTCACTTGCGCGGTATTCTGCAACGCCGCCCGCATGTTTATTCATCGCGGTGTCAGAGCTCATACCATAAAACTGAACGTATTTCTTACCGTCAACTTCAACAACTTCTAATTCTGATTGATCATGCCCTGCGAGCATACCACCAAGCATCAAGAAATCAGCGCCCGCGCCAAATGCTTTAGCCAGGTCTCCCGGCACTGTGCAGCCACCATCGCCGCAAACAAGGCCAGAAAGGCCATGGGCAGCATCCGCACATTCAATAATGGCTGAAAGCTGCGGGTAGCCAACGCCAGTCATTTTACGTGTAGTACAAACTGAACCTGGGCCAATACCAACTTTAACAATGTCAGCGCCGCTTAATATCAACTCTTCGGTCATTTCACCGGTTACAACATTACCCGCCATAATTGTCAGGTCAGGGTAAGCATCACGCGCGCGGCGGACAAAATTTGTAAACACTTCACTATAGCCATTCGCAACATCAATACAGACTTTATCAATTTTACCAGGCGCTTCTTTCATAACAGCGTCGAGTTTTTCTTTATCTTTTTCTGCAACGCCGATTGAATACCACATATTGGAAGCCGCAGAGTCGTTATTAAGAAACTCAACAAGTTGATCTTTTGAATAATGTTTAGTGATTGCCACAGAAAGACCGTTACCATCATTGTGGAACGCACGCGCCATTTCAAATGTACCCACGCCATCCATATTCGCGGATACTATTGGCACTCCGTCAAATTCACGACCAGACCATTTAAAAGTAAATTTGCGACGAATGTCGACTTCTTTACGGCTACCAAGCGTTGAACGCTTTGGGCGAATGAGTACATCTTTAAAATCTAACTTAATGTCTTCTTCTATACGCATTTTTATATCCTCTTTTACCGATATATTTTTACATTATTATTGAGCGGTCCAGCCGCCATCTATAGTTAATTCAGAACCCGTGATCTGCGCCGCATCGTCTGAACATAAAAATGAAACAATCGCCCCTATTTCTTCGGGCTTGGCGAATTCGCCAGAAGGCTGTTTTTCGGCAAGAAGTGCGTTTTTTGCATCTTCCCAAGAAAGTCCGTCTTTATCCGCACGTAAATCAACTTGTTTTTCGACCAAAGGGGTAAGCACCCAGCCTGGACATATAGAATTACAAGTAATGTTTTCTTGCGCGGTTTCAAGCGCGACGACTTTACTTAAGCCTATTAAGCCATGTTTCGCTGCAACATAAGCGGATTTATTGACAGATGCAACCTTTCCATGCACAGAAGCAATATTTATTATTCTCCCCCATGCTTTTTTACGCATATGCGGCAATGCGCGTTTGATAATATGAAATGGCGCAGAGAGCATTAAGTCTTGAATTAATTGCCATTTCTCTGCGGGAAAGCTTTCAATCGGTGACACATGCTGAATACCGGCATTGTTAACGATAATATCAAAACCATCACAAAGACCGCCCGCCTTTTCAAACAGCTCACTCACCCCGCGCTCCGAGGATAAATCAGCCGGCAAATAAGACACTTTCACCTTATAGTCATTTTCGATAGCTGCGCGGATCGCTTCAATTTCTTTTGCGTCGCCAAAACCATTCAGCACTATGGACGCGCCTTTTGATGCTAATTTCTGTGCAATACCTAGGCCAATGCCACTTGTCGAGCCCGTAATTAATGCCGTTTTATTCTGGAGCGTCATGGTCAATATCCCTTATTTAAAAAAAGCATCCGCTGCGCTGCTGGCGGCTTGTTTTTTTGTGATTTCACCTTCAACACGGGCTATTTCTGCATTTAAGTCGCTGATATAATCACGCAAATGCTCCACCGACATATCCACCAAGTTCGCGGGAAAATCTTGCACATTCTTTTTTGCAGCAGGCTCGTCATCAAACATTATCTTCTCCGTTAAATCGACATATAATTTACTGCGTTTTACTCCGTTTTTCAATGCAGATGAAATAATTCTTTTCTTGACCGCTACCTTATAAACAGTGTAGATTTTCTAAATTCCCAATATGGCCGTTTAAGATTGGCCTGCCAGCCCCGCCTGATAAGCAGCTTGGCAAAGGAATAGATTTATGCCTTGCAGATTAAAAATGTCAGGCCAATGTAACAATTATTAAA
>DELD01000004.1 GCA_002354205.1 Micavibrio sp. UBA2705
GCATTCGCCTTTGTCATTTTATATCTCCCTGATATGTACTCAATTAAAATTATTATTTTTATTACAATTAAGGGGGGGGCTGCGTCTTGTCAATCCCGTTTCTTTAAATATTCATAAATAAGGCAAGCAAAACTTAACATAAAGTTAATTTATGAAAAAGGGGTTTTGTTATAAAGTTTTAGGAATATGGCAAAACGCTGTGCGAAAATATTTGCCGCCAAGCGCGGTATGAGCGCAATTAACGCTAATTTAACAAAAACTAATAAAGGTCGCCACATATTTGACATATGTAGCAACCTTGCGGAAAATTATTTTTATTTTAAATTCTGTTGATTTTTAATAATAAACGATCACGGCCATTCATAACCAAGCTTTAGCGAATAAGTTGTATCGTCTTCTTTGCTGTTTTGTGCGGGCGCATTATCCCAATCATAATCGACTTGCGCACTTGCCACGATACCTTTGCGTATCGGCACACGTAGTCCAGAGCGACTCTCAAACAAATAAGCATCCACATCTTCTGCAGGGCTCACAAGGCTATGTTCATGGAAAAGGCGGAATAAATCATCATAGAATTTCTGATTATAATCAAATGACCAATTATAAGTGAACGCCCCATCCTCAGCGCCGTCCTCAAACTCTTCATAGATATAACCAGGTCCAGCTACAAATTTAACGCTTAAATCATCACGCTGTATCCAATGATAACCAAGGCCAGACGATGCGGTAGAACGTATATCAAGGCGGGTAATTTCGTCTTGCTCTAATTTCACGCGAGAGCCGATAAACCATTTATCCGTGAAGTTATAATCATGGTCCAGCGCCAAGCTGCGGTCATCCGCGCTAAGGTTTTCACCTTCTTTTTCGCGATTATATTCACCGCGCAGCTTAAAGTCATGCTTCTTAACTGTGCTTTTTAATGTGCCATCAAGGTTAAACTCTTCGGTTTCACTATTGCCGCGCTTCATATCGAAGCCGATATTCACATTACCTGAAAAATCAGCGCCCCAGAAAGATCCCGCCCCTGAATCTACAGGCGTTTTTTGCTTTGGCTGTACGGCTTCTTGCTTCATCGCTATTTCACTTTGCGCAAGTTCGGCGTTTACTGGTGGCATCGCGCTAACAGGCGCAATATCTTGCGCAGCAAGCGGGCTGGTAAGCGGCGCTGGCGCATCTAGTGCAGCAAGGCTTTGCGCAATTTCAATCCCTTCAGCCTGATTATCCGTATATGCGCCCTTTATGTAGCGCAGCGGCACATCAAACTGACCATAGGCCGTTTTTATCACAAGCTGATTTTGATCATAGCTTATAATCTCGCCGCTAAATTGGTCGCCATTCTCAAGAAAGACTTTATCTTCTGCCTGCGCGGGCATAGTGAAGGAAAGGCTCGCCGCACATAATAGCGCAGCGCCCGCGATTAAAAATTTGGTATGAAGCATGTAAACTCTCTTGCGATTATCTATGTTGTTTTCGATTTTGTGATCTCAACATAGCAGGGCTTAACGCCAGATAAAGCCTCTATTCTGTGTTTATCAACGATATTTTCTGCTTCTTCGGCTTTCACCCCTGTCACTTCAAGCAAGGTTTTCACCAAACGCAAACTCGATTCGAGCGTTTCTGGCACAACCGCGCTCGCCCCTTCTTCGTAATAATGCTCAATATGGTGCGTATCGTGGGAGCGGATAATAATCGGTAGCAATGGCCATTTTTCACGCAAAGCTTTTAAAATATTATGGGTTGAATCAAAATCATCAATCGTAATCACCGCCGCTTTCGCTTCGTCAATTTGCAGCTTATCCCAGAGCTGAATATTACGGGCATCGCCGCGTATAACGGGGTAGCCTTCTTTTTTATACTTTGCGACATTCAGCCCATCCTTATCAATCGCATAATAAGGGATTTTTTGGTCTTCTAAAATATTGGCGAGGGTTAAGCCCACGCGGCCAAAGCCCGCGATAATAATTTGATTACGTTTAAGCACATCAGGGGTAACATCTTCATCACGCCGCCCTTTCTTCGCATAGCGATCAAGATAAAATGCGAGGCGCGTCGTAAACGGCGTCATTAATATCGAGGCCGCAGCGATCAGCATAAAGAACTGTGCATCGCCCTCAGGCAGCAAGCCGCCCGCAAGCGCAAGCCCAATGACGATAAACGCGAACTCCCCCGCTTGCGCGAGCATAATGGACGCCTTCGCCGCTTTTAAGCGCGCAATGCCGAATAAGCGCGCAATCGGATAGAAAATCAGCGCTTTAATGACAAAAATGCCAATCACAGAGGCCAGAATCCAAAATGGATTAGCCAGAATCTCTGCGATGTTTGTTGCCATGCCAACAGATAGGAAGAAAACCCCCATCAACATGCCCTTTAGCGGTTCTATGATCACTTCAACCTCGTGACGATATTCGGTTTCCGCCAATAAAAGCCCCGCTAAAAAAGCGCCCAGCGCCGCAGAAAGCCCAAAGGAATGGGTCAGCATTGCAGAGCCAATCACCAAGAACAAAATAATAGCCAGCAGCCATTCAACATTTTTTGACGGGCTCAAAATGCGCAGCAACGGACGAAAGACAAGTTTGCCAGCAATGAAAATACCGCTCACCACAATCACAGCCGTAAACAGCGCCTTACCAAAGGCAAATAAAATGCTGCTTTCTCCAACATCACCTGAAAACGCGCCAACCATAACCAGTATCGGCACAACAGCAAGGTCCTGCATCAACAGCACAGAAAAACACAGCCGCCCAACGGGACGCGACATCATATGCCATTCATTCATTAACTGCATTACA